>JALZOO010000321.1 GCA_030913905.1 Acidobacteriota bacterium | reverse complement strand
GCTCCAAAGCGCGCGACAACAAATGCCACGGCGATCGACAGTCCGAAGGCCATTGCCGCAACAGTTCGTGCGCCGGGACTGGCAAGCAACATTCCCCCATGCCTCGGGGCTAAAACGAATGCCGTTTCAACAGACGCCAGGAGTCCCGCGAACCACAGAGCAAGGCTCAGCGAGCCCGCCAGCAGAGCGATCACGGCGCAAGTCAGTAACAATCTGAAATAGGAGTAAGCCAAGGTTGACGGAGAAAAATCTGAAGGTTGGCACCGATACTCTTGCGGGGTTGCAAAAGCAGGAGGATTATACACTGGCAGGTGTGTTATTCCAAGTTAAACACGGCAGGTAGTCTCTAATTTGCTAAGGAAAATAGTGCCTGTAATAAATCAGGCTCTTCGGTTGGGTCAACCGTTCTTAAGTCCAGCAAAACGAGGCCTTCTGCGATCCGCGCTACAACTGGGGGTGAAAATCGCCGCAGACGTTCTTCAATTTGGTCGGCACTCAGGGATTGGTGCTTGATGGCAATGAGAGCGGTTGGGGGATGGACGTTAGGGCCGGATCCGCCTCCCACTGCCGATTCGCCCTCGATTGTGGTGACCGTTATTCCCACGGAGTCTGGATTGTTGCTGAGCCGCGAAACGAATTGGGCCGCTCGGTTCTCAATCGTGCTCTTGGAGATGGCCAACATATGTAGCGTGGGGATCTCATCAATTGAACCGCGACGATGTGCTTCAAGCGTGGCCTCGAGCGCCGCCAGACACAATTTGTCTGCCCGGAGCGCTCGATAAAGCGAATGTTTTCGCAGTCGATCGATAACCTCGCGCTTTCCGACAATCAGTCCTGCCTGGGAAGCACCCAGCAGTTTGTCACCGCTAAAGGAAACCACATCCACACCCGCTGAGATGGAGTCGCTCACTAAGGGCTCGTCCTGCAATCCGTACTCGCGTAGATCGCTCACTACGCCCGAACCCGCGTCCTCATAAACAAACAATCCCGCTTCGTGAGCGAACGCTACCAGCTCAGAAAGCTCGGGTGCTGCAGTGAAACCAATGATGCGATAGTTCGATGGATGAACGCGCATTATCAAACGCGTGCTCTCGTTTAAGGCTCGATGATAGTCGTCGAGTCGAGTGCGGTTAGTCGCGCCGACTTCAACCATCCTGGTTCCAGAGTTAGCCATCACATCCGGGACGCGGAAGTCGCCGCCAATCTCCACGAGTTCTCCCCGTGACACGATGGTCTCTCCATCGCCAGCCAACACCGCCAGAATTAACAAAGCAGCCGAGGCGCAGTTGTTGACAACTAATGCCGCCTCAGCGCCCGTCAATTGGGTAAGAAGATCTTCAACTCGACCACCGCGTTTGCCGCGACTTCCGGTTGTGCTGTCGTATTCGAGCGTGCAGTATCCGGCAGCTTCTAACGCCACAGCGTGTCGAGCAGCGGCGGACAAAGGCGCTCGTCCGAGATTCGTGTGCAGAATTACGCCCGTGGCATTGATCACGCGACGAATACGTGCGCTTGCATCACGTTGGAGGGAATCCTCGAGCCTCCTGGTCGCCTCAGTCAGAAGCGAGTCCCTGGTGTGGGTCAGCGAGTCTACCGAGCGAAGTTCTCTTCGCATGTCCTCGATTATTTCTCGGGCAATGTCCGTCAGCCGTTGGAGGCCCACCTCGGCTTTGAGTTCTTCCGCTGCCCCGGTCCTCAATAGCTGATCGACCGAAGGAATGGCGCGGAACGGCGATGGTTTGGAAGCAGAGGGGTTGCTCATAACGGTAAGCAGGTGCACGTAGAATAGCTGCATCGGGCGTTGCCTAGCAAACATGATTTCGGCCTGATCAAGGCTGAATATTCGGCGTCTGACGTTATCTGTTGACACAAAGGTTTTGAACCACCTAGACTGAGTTTAGTAGCGTCCCACCGACGCCCCGCCCGTTTTTCCCGCCTTTTTAAGGAGATCAAAGCCCGTGGCACAAAGCGACAATAAGCTGTTTCGCTCTCAATCGAGATCGAAGAATAACAAACAGGGCAGGTTCGTCGCCGGCGAGTATGAGCCTACAATCGACGAGCAATTATCGCGACTCGAAGAAGACATTCGGCGGCTGAAGATTGAGTTTGACGTCTTCTTCAACGGAGCTTCCAAGCGACCGCCGTACGATACCAAAGGACGTGTCGAGACACTGATCAAGCGACTGGGTGATGATCGCACGTTGAGTTATGCGCAACGTTATCGGTACGGCGCGTTAGCTTCGCGTTACAACGCCTTTCGAGATCTGTGGCGGCGTACGATGCAGGGACGTGAAGAAGGTCGAGATCCAGGGGCTACTGCGCGAGCAAATGCTAAGCAGCAAGCAGTCGACGGTTTTCGGAAAACAAACTTCGTTTGTGAAGACGCACATAAAGACGTGGAATTGGTGAAAAACGTTTACAGCGCTTTGATGGATGCGAAGAAGCTTTGTGGTGAACCTGTTGAAGACTTTTCTTTCCCTCGGTTTCATCGGCTCATCGCTTCGCAGGCTGACGTTCTCAAAGAGCGGCTTGGCTGCGAACGAGTTTCGTTTTCGATCGACGTGGAAGCCGGACACGTTAGCTTTAAAGCCAGAGGCGAGAAAGGCTAGAAGTACAACTAATTGGTAAGAATTGAAAAAGGCAACCTCGACGAATCGGGGTTGCCTTTTTTGTTTTGGGCGCTTACCGGACCGACGACCGGAAGCGGTCAGTGGCGTTGCTTAAGCAAGCCGGGGAGACCTACATCTTGATCACTTTTTCCGCCTGAGGACCCTTCGGACCCTGGGTCACCTCAAACTCAACCTCTTGACCCTCTTCGAGTGTCTTGAAGCCATCGCCCTGAATGGCGCTGTAGTGAACGAAGATATCTGAAGAACCTGGCTGCTCAATGAAGCCATAGCCCTTCGAATTGTTAAACCACTTGACCTTACCGGTTATTCTAGACATAACAACGAATCCTCCTAACGATTCGGTAAAACGGGGGCGAGAGCGTTAGAGCTTTCGCGCGACCTGAGTTAGAGCTTGTGAGCCGGACGCGCTTTTGTAGTAGAGGCGCATTTCGGAAACACAATCAAAAAAAATGCATGGTGAAAGGTGCCTTGCTCAGCACATTTCATCATGCACGCTTACGGGGGGAACCTGAGAACAACATCGCTGTAAAGCTTGTAATACGAAAACTTAGGACAAAATTCAGGGGCGCTCTAGACGAGGGCGCATACTAAGCGAAGCAATTTGGCCTGTCAAGCGAAAAAGAAGTTACCTCGCACTCGTCAAAAGATACTGTAATGGGTTAACCGGTTCGTCGTTGATTCTAACTTCGTAATGCAGGTGTGGGCCTGTTGAGCGCCCGGTAGAACCGACCCGGCCGATGAATTGACCTCTTTCGACTGATTGTTGGTTAGCCACATCGATATGAGACAAATGACCATATCGGGTCGTAAGACCGCCTCCGTGATCAATAACAATCAGTTGGCCATAGCCGTTTTGCCAACCTATGAAGGAAACCTTGCCGCTGGCTCCGGCAACCACCGGCGCACCGGGAGCGGCGTCAATGTCTTGTCCTGAGTGGAATTCGTATGAACTGCCACCGAAAGGATTTCTTCGTCCTCCAAAGCCGCCTTCCAGCTTTCCTTCCACTGGCCAAATCGTAGGCGTGTAGCCACGCTCGCGCAGCACGGCTTCATACGCACGCATGTTCCGCTCGAGTTGTGCCATCTTTCCTTCGACGGTCGCTAAAGCGTCTTGATCAAGCGGAAGAGCCGGGCCGCCCGTCCCAGGCAGCGGAGTTTCCTCGACAACGCCGGACTTTTCGGCGAGCTTGCGGGAGGTGTCCTCTACCGCCTCCACTCGGAGATTCAGTTCGTTTAGTTCCATTCGCTGCCGCTCGTTTTCAGCGCGCAAACGCTGGTTTTCTACCTCCGTTGTGAGGTGTATCGCTTGTTGTGTGAAACCATAAAAGCCATACAGCGAACAGCAAAGGAGCGCGACGCCGCATATCGCCAGAAGCCTCAGCGACCTTTTTTGAACACAAAAGCGGCGGATACGGGAACTCGGGTGGGGGGTATGAGCAATGATAAAGGCGTAAAAACGGTCGTCTCTGGCCATTTTAAAGTGTCTCCCGTTGCGTCAGCGGAGATAGGGGCTGCTGAAAGCAACTGAAAATGGCACAGCCTCCAAAGGGCGACTTGTGCGGTTACTCACGATTGACGAGGTTTATTTAGACCCGCTTGAAGATTGCAGCGGATGAATAACCCCAGCTATTTGGGGTGAAAAAGCATCCGGCCGGTGCTGCAAGAAGCGTGACCCTATCACAACGACAAAGGCCATTGCAACTCGCGGAGTTGATGGTTTTTGCTTAGAAATCTTCCGGTTCGCGTCGCCGGCGTGAACGGTCACGCAGGATAAAAACGATCACAAGCACCGTTACCGCGATGAAGATTACGACGATTAGGAGTTTGATTGCGGTGAGCAGAAATCCGCCTAACGTCAGGAGGGAGCCGAATAGAGCAACCACTAAGAGTATGAGAGCGCTGATGCCGCCTAGTGCTTTCAGAATAATTGCCATCTTAAAATTCCTGCGCCAAGTGTTGGCTGCTATGAACTGCGCTTGAAGGGAAGCGTTTCGGTATCCCTTCGACCCAGCTGCGTTGTTTCTCCTGACCTGAATCTGGGGGAATCAACAGCGACCACAGACGGAGGCGGCCTACGCGCGTCGAAGCGAACGATTCGGCTGCTTGAACCGCGTCGGCGGACGTAGTCAAACAGCATGTAAGCGCCAAGTGCAACAAGCGCGACCGGTAGCATCTGACGCACGGGAAGCTGGACGCGCAGCAATGTGTGCAACAGGAAAAGAGTGCCAATTATGATCAGCGTTATGCCCCAGGCAAACGGGTTTCCATAGAGCCGCCGTGTGATTACATCCTCTTCCGTGTCCGGACTAAAACCAGCGCGAATAAGTTGAGCAGTGCGACAGGCGTCCACAGCGGCAAATAGCCACGTGCCCAAGACGCCGAGAACGAAGAAAAGCATGCCCTGCGTCATGACCGCCATTTGGAAGAAGCTCGCAAAGATGGCGAAGTGAACGATTGCTTTGGCGGTTTGCCCGTTATAGGCAGCCCCCAACCCCGGGACGAAAGAAAGAAGCGTGGCTATAAAGGGAGAACTGTTTCGATAAGTGGGCGGCGACGATTCCGATTCCTGACGGAGTAACTCAACACCCGCCACAATGCAATCCTGGCAAAATGGAAACCCGCGAATCCGATGGTCACATGCGGTGCACAACTGTCGCGCGCACTGATTGCACTGAACGACAGAAGGATTCTTCGGATGGTAAGAGCAATACAACATCACTACGACTTGTTCTGACGACCTTTGTTAGTAGCACCGTTTTGTTTCGGTTGCTGTTTCTGTTGACCACTACCCTGATTTTGATTGGGGGAATTGGAGCCACCGCGTTGGCCGCCAACGAGTTGCTTCAGGCCCTTCGTGATTTCTTTTAAGCCTCCGTTTGAGCCGGCGCTTCGTTCAGCTAACTCAATGCTTGCGCTGTATACGCCACTAATTGAGCCATCCGCCGACACCGTGTTCGTCAGCACAAAGACCGCGACAAGCAGCATGGTAGCTACCGTAGCCAGCTGCGGAGAGATAATCGGATCGAGCCAGACTCGGAGCCACGAGGCGAGCCTTTCGCGGAAAGACGCGCGAATCTCCTGAGAGAGTTCCGGAGTCAAAGTCGCCAGCAGTATTCGTTCGTTTAGTCCCACCGGTAGCGGCTGTTCCTCAGCTCGATAGACATTGCACACGCCGATAGTTCGCACTACCTCGCCGGGGAGTTCCGTACACTGTTGGCAAAGAACCGCATGACGTTCCCAGCGATGGAAGACGTTGGCTGGCAGGAACCCATCGAGATAATCTGTCAGAAACTCTTCAAAGTCGTCGCAGGTCATGGCGGTTTCCGGCATTGTGCTAAGCAGGATTCGGGCCTCCAAATCTCGCGGCGGCTCCATGACACTATCAGTCCGACAGGCTTGCATTGTGTTTCGGACTTCGCTCAGAGTCTGGTGACAGACCGGGCAGCGCAGCGCATGCTCGGCAAACGTCTTGTGCACGTCAGGCTCAAGCACGCCGTCAAGGTAATCTGTCAACTGATTCTCGAAATCTGTACAAAGCATTTAAGTTCTTCTTCCCGCCCCGTCTATTCCTGTTTTGCCGTATCGCCCCGCGCGAGCGATCCAGCGTGCCTTCATCTTTAGGTAACCGCCAAAACTTTCATCCGCCGCAAAATCTTGGCTAACTCAATCCGCCCGCGATTGATCCGAGACTTCACGGTTCCCTCCGGAATTTTCAAAAGGTCGACAATCTCCTGATAGCTCAATTCTTCGATGTCTCGAAGAATTACGCAGGTCCTTAGATCCGGCGAAAGCTTGTCGATGCCGGCTTGCACCTGCGTGCCCAACTCACGGCGTTCCATGTCCTGTTGGACTGAACGCGAAACCGTATGCAAGTGATAGGTGTGGTCTGCAAGGTCGTCGGCTTGATTGTCATGTGGCGTCCGCTGCCGTTTCCGGTAGTCGTCAATAATCAGGTTGCGCGCCAGCCGCATTAGCCAGTTTTGCAGGTCACCCTGTTTCGCATCGTATTGATCCAAAGATCGGTAAACCCTGACAAAAACTTCCTGGGTCAAGTCTTCGGCGGCATCTGCTCGCGACGTAAAGCGGTAAGCCAGGTTATAAATTCGCCGCGAGTAGGTGTGGACAATTTCTTCCCATGCCGCGCCGTCACCCGCGCGACACCTGCGTACTAATTCGGCTCCTTCGTTGGCAGCCAAAGCTCTTGCAGCCCCCACTTTTTGCTTCACCGCCTACCTTCTTAATCTGCCGCCACGGTCGCAACCAGATGACGTTGCTCAGCCGGAATTACGATTCGCGTCAAGCGAAAGTTCCGGCAATCCCGACAGACACTCAGTTGCGCCTGACAAATGCGAAAACCACCACGGATCCTTTCGAAATCACCGGCGAGTGCGGCTTCTTGCTCCGACTAATGAACTGTAGTAGCCTTCCGGCGCGGCCCAATATCTTGTGGTTCACTTTCAATTCAAGTCAAGCAGCTTACTAGTCTGTTGAAGTCTACTACGCGCAAATACGTCGAATTTGGAGTTCTTTGCCTGCTGGCAATCGCCATTTTATGGTGGTTTGGCCGGCACTTGAACTGGTTGGAAGTGCGCCAATCGGTCGGTCGTGCAAATCCATATATGCTCGGCCTCGCGGTGTTAGTAGTGTCCTTAGCGTATTTTTTCCGCGCCGCTAGGTGGCGCGCGTTGCTGGCTCCGCTTGGTCCCGCCGGCCTTCACAACCTATTCATCGCTACCACGGTGGGTTTTGGCGCCGTCTTCCTTTTTGGGCGAATGGGGGAGGTTGTCCGTCCCGTAGTGTTACCGATGCGGGATCCGCGAATTAGGCCCAGCGCCTCGTTTGTGACGATCATGGTCGAACGCATCTATGACCTGCTTGCTGTCCTTGTGTTGTTCGCCGCGAGTCTCCTATGGCTGCGGCCGCCGACAAACTCGGTCATCGAGTTTGGTCGCATTCGCGCCGCTGGGTTTGTACTGCTCGTCTTGGCGTTCGTGGGTGTCTTTGCACTCATGCTGTTTAGAAAAAACTCGTCCGGCATCATCGAATGGACGAGAAACCTTCTAGAACGCCGCCCGTTTATTCCTGCACGACTCACTCGAGCCATTATTAGCGTCCTGGAGCACCTGGCGAGGGCGTTGCGAGTTTTGGTAAACGCGCGCGAACTTGCTGTTACCGTGGGCTGGACCGCTTTGGTGTGGTTCGGAATAACGCTAGCAAATATGCTCGTGTTGCGCGCGTTTGGGCTTCAGTTTGGGTTCACCGAAACAATTTTTGTGATGGGCTGGGCAATGGTTGGTTCACTTGTACCGACGCCTGGTGGCGCTGCCGGGGCTTTTCACGCGGCTACGGCGGGAGCGTTAATGTTTCTTGGAGTTGCCAGAGAAACGGCAGCCGCAGTTTCTATCGTGATGCATCTGGTCGATTTTGGGCCGGCGTTAATAGTCGGACTTATTTACATCATGCGAGGTGATATCAATCTCTCCAGCTTGCGCTCCATGACTTCGTCAGAGGCTGTGGAACACGCCGTGGAAGATGATGAGATTCTTCCGAAAGACGTTTTTGTTCGCGGCCAACCCGAAACAGCCGCTGCAAGAGATTGAGGGTGCGGACGGACTCGCAGATCAAATTTCGTCTCTGAGGTGCAAAAAAGATGAAGTGTCCATTCTGTGGTTATCTTGAAGACAAGGTGGTTGATTCTCGCGAGTCTCGCGAGGGCGAAGCAATCCGCCGGCGTCGAGAATGTTTGAGGTGCGAACGTCGGTTCACTTCTTACGAGCGCATCGATGAGATTCCATACATGGTCGTCAAGAAAGACGGCCGGCGCGAGCCTTTTGATCGAAACAAAATAATGGCGGGATTGTTAAGGGCGTGTGAGAAGCGGCCCGTACCATCGGCTAAGCTCGACTCGATCGTAAATGCAATCGAAAAATATGTTCAGGAATCGTCGGAACGTGAAAGACCGACGAGCAAGATCGGGGAAATGATCATGCGCCGGCTGAAAGAACTGGATAAAGTAGCTTACGTTCGCTTCGCGTCGGTGTATCTTGAGTTTGAAGACGTTTCGGAGTTTATGACGGAACTTAAACATCTTGTGCGTACGCGCGCAGGGGGTTCCGCGAAGAAGAACTAGATTGAATCGTGGCATCTAAAACAGTAGCGCGCATGCTAAAAACCGTCCGTCCAACTGGTCTTGAAAGACTCGAGTTACAGCGTCTCCGTGATCGAGTGGGTAGATTGTTTGCTGCATTGCAGGAGGCGACCGTAGCGGAAGATCCGCTTGCTTCCGAGACGTGGGCGCCACCGGTTGATCTTTGTGAGACTGGCAAAGCGATCGTCGTCTACGTCGAGTTGCCGGGCCTGACTGCCGAAGAAATTAAGATTGGTGCGACCAACACGCAGTTGCGAATATGGGGCGAGAAGAAGCGTCGCAAGCCGCGAAATCGAATACTCTCTCACTTATGTTCTGAACGCAGTTACGGCAAGTTTAGTCGATTGGTGCCATTGCGCTGGACAGTTAGCGTCCAGGATGCAACGGCCGAAGTAACAAACGGAATGCTGGTAGTGACTCTTCCGAAGATCGAAGATCGTCGAGGCATCGAATTCAGGATTCCGGTGAAAGACACTGTGTCCGAGTGACTTCGGGACAAAAACAAACAGGGAACGTAGACCAGATTTTACTATGTCAATAATCAAAGAAGCTGAGATAACCGAAGACATCGAAGTAGCTGATAGCGGACAAGACCTGCAGATTCCCAACGAACTGCCGGTCTTACCACTGCGCGACATTGTTATCTACCCCTTCATGATCGTGCCGCTCTTTGTTTCGCGCGAAAAATCCATCCGAGCTGTCGATGAAGCGCTGGGCGAGAATCGAATGATCCTGCTGGCGTCGCAAAAGGATCTCGACAAAGAGGAACCGACTGCTGAGGATCTCTACAAAGTGGGCACTGCGGCCGTGATTATGCGCATGCTGAAACTACCTGACGGTCGCATTCGAATTCTGGTGCAGGGACTCTCCCGCGCGGAGATTGAATCTGTCGATACTTCGGGAGAATACATCCGGGCGCGCGTCAAGGTTGTACAGGAAATTCTGCCTCCTGAGCGCTCTTTGGAAGTGGAAGCGCTGGTCCGAAATGTACGGGCGTCGATGGAGAAGGCTATCAACCTCGGTAAGAATATTTCACCCGAGGTTATGGCAATCATTGCAAACCTCGACGACGCTGGCCGGCTTGCCGATCTTTCCGCTTCGAATCTCGAGTTGAAAGTGGAAGATGCGCAGTCGGTGCTCGATATCGCTGACACGACGGTCAGGCTGCGCCGCGTTAACGAACTGCTGAACAAGGAAATCGAAGTCCTGACGGTGCAGCAGGAGATCAACACTCAGGCGCGGGCCGACATCGATCGATCGCAACGCGAGTTTTATTTGCGGCAACAGATGAAGGCGATTCAAAGCGAGTTGGGCGAAGGCAATGAACTAGCCGAAGAAGTCGCGCAATTCAGAGAAAAGATCGAGTCTTCAAATATGCCGAAGCCTGCCGAGGATGAGGCGTTGAGGCAGTTGAAAAAGTTAGAGCGCATGCACCCGGACGCGGCTGAGACGGCGACATTGCGAAACTGGATGGAGATCATGACCGATCTGCCATGGTCCAAAACGTCCGTTGATAATCTGGATTTGCAGAAGGCCGAAAAGATTCTAAACGAGGATCACTACGGCCTCGAGAAAGTTAAGGACCGAATAATCGAGGCGCTGGCGGTGCGTAAGTTAAAGGAGAAGCCGAAGGGGCCAATCCTTTGTCTCGTCGGACCCCCGGGCGTCGGCAAGACTTCGCTCGGAAGATCCATTGCGCGCGCACTGGAACGCAAATTCGTGCGACTGTCCCTCGGCGGTGTCCACGACGAAGCGGAGATTCGCGGCCACCGTCGAACTTACGTAGGCGCGATGCCTGGTCGTGTGATTCAAGCAATTCAACAGGCCGGCACCAATAATCCATTGATCATGCTCGATGAGATCGACAAAGTGGGCGCCGATTTTCGCGGCGACCCGTCGTCCGCGCTTCTGGAAGTGTTGGATCCCGAGCAGAACAATAGTTTCCGGGATAACTACCTTGGCGTTACGTTTGATTTGTCGAATGTCATTTTCATGACTACTGCAAACGTGCTCGACACGATTCAGCCGCCACTCCGCGATCGCATGGAGGTGATTCGTCTCGCTGGTTACACCGAAGAAGAAAAACGCGAAATCGCGCGCCGTCACCTGTTGCCAAAACAGATGGAGGAAAACGGCGTCACGACCAAAGACGTGCACATTTCCAGAACCGCATTGACGGCTATCATTCAGCAGTACACACAGGAAGCGGGACTGCGACAACTGGAACGTGAGATTGGAAGAATCTGCAGGAAGATTGCCCGCCGAATAGCTGAAGGTCACAAGGGTTCGATCAGAGTGTCGCTCAAGAACCTTCACGAGTTTTTGGGCGCGCCAAAAGTAATACCCGAAGAAGTGCTGAAAAAGGATCAAGTCGGTGTGGCAACCGGCCTCGCCTGGACTGCGGTCGGTGGAGACGTGCTGTTCATCGAAGCGCTGAGAATGAGAGGCAAAGGCAATCTGGTGTTGACGGGGCAATTGGGCGAGGTGATGCGCGAGTCAGCACAGGCCGCGTATTCCTATGCTAAATCGCGAGCGAAGGAACTCGAGATCGACGAGGAGGATTTTAATAACTTCGATCTGCACATCCACATACCCGAGGGTGCGATTCCTAAGGACGGGCCATCTGCCGGAATCACACTGGCCACCGCAATGGTTTCCGCGCTTTCGTCGCGGCCTGTCAGAAAAGACGTAGCCATGACTGGTGAGATTACCTTGCGTGGAAATGTTCTTCCGGTTGGGGGTGTTAAGGAGAAGGTACTGGCTGCTCGCCGCGCTCGCGTGTCCACAATCATTCTGCCGCAGCAAAATCGGCGGGATCTGGATGAGGTTCCAAAAGAACCTTTCAAGGATATCCGGTTCGTCTTCGTCGACAACATGCGTCAGGTCTTCCGTGAGGCACTGAAGGAGAAAGTAACTCCGCCGGCCACTTCCGGAACCCGCCCCCAAAGGTTGCCGCAGGCGGCGGTCGCGCGCGAGGTTTGACCGACCGGTCTTTACTTAAGCTAAAAGGGCCACTCAAATCGAGTGGCCCTTTCTTATTGGGCGATACCTGCCTGAACGTTTTAGGAAATCGCAGTTTCGTGATTCATGAAAAACTGTTGACTGTCGAAGGGTTTTTCGCCGGGCGCGCATGGGATCTTAGCGTAGGAGCCATCAGGCTTGAGCTCACGCGCTTTCACGTTATCGCGCAGGTATGCAGCGAGCAGCACGTCTTTCAGGTAGTGCTGCAACGCCGGATCCGAAACGGGTATCACCACTTCTATTCGATGCCTCAAGTTGCGAAACATCCAATCAGCACTGCCGATATAAACTTCCGGATCGCCATTGTTAGCGAAGTAGAAAACCCGACTGTGCTCAAGAAATCTGCCAATTACATTTCTAACCGTAATGTTTTCCGAGAGGCCGGGAACGCCCGGACGTAGCATGCAAACCCCACGAACGATTAGTTCGATCTTTACCCCGGCAGCCGAAGCTTCGTAAAGCTTCTCAATGATTTGTTTGTCAGCCAGTCGATTCAGCTTGGCCACAATGTGTGCGGGGGCGCCCGCCCGGCTGTGATGAATTTCCCGATCTATGAGAGCAGATGTCTTTTCACGAAGATTCACAGGCGCCACCATCAGCTTTCGATAATCAATCTGTCGAGAGCAGCCTGTCAGATAGTTGAAAAGTTCCGTCGCGTCGGCACCAATCTCTTCGTCGCTCGTAAACATTCCGCCGTCCGTATAAAAACAGGAAGTGGTCGGGTTGTAATTACCTGAAGCCACGTGAACGTAGCGTTTCAGCGAGTCTCCCTCGCGCCTGACTACCAGAGTGAGCTTGCCGTGCGTTTTCAGACCCAGAATTCCATAAACCACATGAACACCCGCTTCATCCAGCTTGCGTGCCCATTCGATGTTGTGTTCTTCATCAAACCGCGCCTTCAACTCGATCAGCGCGGTCACCTGCTTGCCCCGCTCACTTGCGCGAATCAACGCGGGAGGAATCGGCGACTCCGGGCCGGTTCGATAGAGACAAATCTTTATTGCCACGACGTCGGCGTCGTCTACTGCCTCATTGATAAAATCCGTGACCGTCATATACGAGTCAAACGGATGATGCAGGAGAATGTCCTTTTGCTTTATTACGTCGAAGATGGATTTCTTCCTAAGCCAATCCGGAATTGCCGGGCTAAAGGGCTCGTACTTGAGATCCGGACGGTTCAACTCATGAAGCAGGGTAAAGTCCTGCAGGCTAAGCGGAGCGTCGACCACATAAACATCGTCCGGTTCCAGATCCTGAGATTCGGTCAGATAATCAATTAACTCTTGCGGCATGCTGGCTGAGACTTCGAGGCGAACAGGCGTGCCGAAACGTCGTTGGCGCAACTCCTGCTGGATAACCCGCAGCAGATCCTCGGCTTCGTCTTCTCGAATTTCTATGTCAGCGTCGCGAGTCGCGCGAAAGCGATGACATTGCCCGGCAATCATTCCGGGGAAGAGCGTATCGATGTTTGCTTCAATCAAATCTTCAAGCAGAACAAACTTGGTTCCCAGCTTTCCGACCGGTACGAGCCGCGGCGTCACCAACGGAACCTTGATGCGTACGAACCGTGGAACATGCTTCTGTTTTGGATCAGCGAGAGATGGACCCGCGGGCGCCTGCACCATCAAACCAAGGTTCAAACTCAGCGGAGAAATGTAAGGAAACGGATGGCTCGGGTCGACCGCAAGTGGAGTAAGAATCGGGAAGATCTTCTCCATGAAATATTCCCGCAGCGTTTCCGCCTCTTCCTTCGTCAGCGTGTCGTAGGTGACGACGTGAATTCCCTCTGCCGCAAGCTGCGGCAGAATCTGCTCGCGCAGACATCGCGACTGTAGTGCAACCAACGAAACGATGCGCTTCCTGATTTCCTTCAACTGTTCTGTGGGCGTCATGCCATCCGGCGACAACTCGGTGACGTTTTCCTGCTGTTCTTCTTTGAGCCCGGATACACGAATCATGAAGAACTCGTCCAGGTTGGATGAGAAAATAGAGAGAAATTTTAATCGCTCGAGGATCGGATTAGTGTCATCCAAGCCCTCTTCGAGCACGCGCTTGTGAAACTCGAGCAGGCTCAGCTCGCGGTTGAAGAACAGCCGCGTCGCTCCGCCCGCAGTTGGTTGCAGCGCCGGCAATCGCGACACGTCCTGTAGCGCGTGAGTATGGGAATCTTTCTTAAGTGCAGTAGACATCAGTTTTTCTCAATTATGACAATTCGAATAATAAGTTGGAACTGGGGAGAGCCTATCTGCCGGAAACGACGCTATCCGCGGGGAATTTAGCAAGGGGTGTTCCAAACCCAAGTTTGGAGGCTAATTGGTAGGTGTACGTTTGCCAAGCCCGGAGTCTCAACAAAAACATAGCAGAATCCACACGGTTCTGTACGAATTCGAGTCTGAGCGGAAATCGGCACATTTGCCGATGTTCGAGCGCAAAATGACTCCAATTGACGAACCCTGATGAGTGGTCCGTTTTCATCGTAATCTGGTCAGCCGCAGCCTCTGTTTGAACGTGTAGAATGAGCGCGCAACCCATGCTTATCGAGAGGCATCTGTATTAAGCTGACGGCTGCAATTCATGTGGAAAATTCCACCAATTTGCTGTCTATTTTAGATGTGGACTTGTTTGACACCCCGGAAAATCGTGTGTTAACCTCCGGACTGACTTTGGCGTCGCTCTTACGGGTTTTGGGCCAACAAAGTCATCAGCAAGAGCCAACCTCGCTAATTAACGTTAATGCTGCGGTGCGACGAGAATCCCAAGGAAATCGATCTGAAATTTCTTAAAAACACCCCTGAAGGAGAACTGCGATTGATGCCCTCGAGCTTGCCAACATTCATAGCGAGAATAACGCTATTTGCGGCGCTCGTTGTGCCGGCTGTCAGTGTATTTGGACAGATTCCGGCTGGTTCCTCCGCTCGTGATATTCCGACCGCCGTCCAGCAGTCTGAAGAGCATGTTGCCAAGGTAATTGCCACGGCTGAAGATCACTTCCGAAAGGGAAAGCTCAACCTCGAAGATAACAAGCGCGATCAAGCTCGTGACGAGTTTGATAAGTCCGTGGACACGATCCTCGAATCGGGGCTGGACGTGAGAGCGAGTCAAAGGCTGCAGGCATTTTATCTGGAACTCGTCGAACGCATTTATCGCGAAGAAGTTCCTCTTGGCCGCGCACCGGTTCAGCTCAATGTCTCCGAACTTGTAGCTCAAAACGGGGGGCAGGGAAGTGCACCTCAACAAAAGAGCGAGCCGCCTCAAATCGGTTTCCGCGAACAGAAGTTTGAGCCGTCTCCGCTCGATGAGTTGAGCAAGCTTGTCCTGACGCCGTCTGAACAGAACGTATCAGACGCCGATGTGCTCGCGCTCGAACAGGCGAAACAGAACGTTAATTTCGGTTTCACGATTAATCCCCTTATTCAGCAATACATCAATTACTACCAGGGTCGTGGCCGCGGCACTATGGAAAGCGGATTGCGCCGCTCCGGTCAGTTTATGAAGATGGCGCGCAAAATCTTTGCCGAAGAGGGCGTGCCCGTTGACGTAACCTGGTTGGGTCAGGTGGAAAGCGCTTGGCGCGTTAAGGCGATGTCCTGGGCATCGGCCTCCGGCTTGTGGCAATTCATTCCGGGTACCGGAAGAATGTACGGCCTGAGACAGACGGCCTACGTTGACGAACGTAACAGTCTGGAACAAGCGACTCGAGCGTCAGCACGGCACTTGAAGGATCTATCGAAGCGCTATAACGGCAATTGGGAACTAGCAATGGCCGCTTACAACACAGGGGCCGGCAACATCGACCGCGCAATTTCACGAGCTGGAACGGCAAACTTCTGGGCTATCTATCCGTACATTGCGCAGGAGACCCGCAATTACGTTCCTAACATTCTCGCGACGATACTGATTGCCAAGAATCCCGAGAAGTATGGCTTCAAGGGAATCAAGCCGGATGCGCCGCTGGCTTACGACGTGGTGCAGGTAGCAAACGCAACCAGCCTTCAACTCGTCGCCGAAGCTACTGACAGCAGCGTGGACTACATCCGAAGTATCAATCCGGAACTGCGGCGCGACACTACTCCGCGCGGCGAGGCCTACAACGTTCGCGTGCCGGGTGGTAAGGGTAAACAGTTTTACGCCATTCTCAAGCGTATTCCCGCCGAGCGTCGCGATTCAGCCCGTGTGATTTCCGTGGTTCCCGGTGAAGAGCTTCAAAGTGTTGCCAATCGCACCGGCGTCAGCGTTGCCCAGTTACAGGCGATGAACAGCGGAGTCGATTTGAAGTCGACTAACAAGCTGGTCGTTCCCAGCAGCGGTGTACGGCTGACCAGTTGGCGCCGTGCCAAGCCCGGCACGACCGAAACTCCCAGTGCAGGCTTAACAAAGATTCGCGCCCGGAAGGGCGACACCATCGCCCGAATCGCGTCGTCTCGAAATCTTGACGCGAACGAAGTAGCTCGGCTGAATGGTGTGACTCCGGAAGTCGAACTCCGCGCCGGACAGGAAATCAGACTTCCTTCGACAGGCGCCGCGCCCTCTCGTCGCAGGTAGTTTTGAAATACTAACGCGTCTGCCCTCGCTCCCGCCGGCGAATGGGCAAGCAATCAGGTGAGCGCGCTTAGCCTCGTCGCAAGCGCGCTCAAATCGTTTTCACCCTCATTACCGCTTCCCTTTAATGGTTGTCCACCTTCATATGAGGGGAATCCTCCCATGCTCTTTCGCACCCTGTCGGCGGCGGTCTATGGCATTAATGCGGACTTAGTTGATATCGAAGTAGATTTAACGCCTGTGCGAGGCGAGGCGGAGGCGCCGCAATCGGTCACCATAGTAGGTTTACCCGATGCAGCCGTCCGTGAATCCCGCGAGCGCATCCGCGCAGCAATCACCAACTGCGGATTCTTTTTCCCTTTCCAACGCATCACCATCAATCTCGCGCCCGCCGACGTGCGGAAAGAAGGGGCGAGCTTTGATCTGCCAATCGCGCTCGGCATTCTGGGCGCAAACGGCGACCTGGCAGAACAAAACAGTTTGATTCACATGCTCTGCGTGGGCGAACTATCGCTCGACGGCCGCGTGCGCCCGATCAAAGGCGCCCTTCCCATTGCAATTCTTGCCCGCGAGGCTCTAATCAAACACGTGATTCTGCCGGACGAAAACGCCAAAGAAGCGGCAGTTGTTTCGGGCGTAAACGTCTATCCCGTTGCAGATCTTCGTAGCGCTGTCGACCTCGTCGCTGCATTGCGTTCAGATAATCCGCCGGTCCCGCTGAAAATCGATCCGGCTGAGATTCTAGTGCGGTCGGATCATTACAGCGTCGATTTTCGTGAGGTGCGTGGCCAGCTTTCAGTAAAGCGCGCCCTCGAGGTTGCCAGCGCCGGATCACATAACATCTTGTTGATTGGCCCACCGGGTTCGGGCAAGACGATGCTCGCCAAGCGGTTGCCGACAATTCTTCCGTCGCTTGAATTTGAAGCTGCGCTTGAACTGACAAAAATTCATTCAGTTGCAGGATTAACCGGCCGAGCGGGATTGGTAACGGAACGACCCTTTCGTTCTCCCCACCACACAATCAGTGACGCTGGTTTGATCGGTGGCGGTGCAGTGCCCCGTCCTGGCGAAGTCTCACTGGCGCACCAGGGAGTCCTATTTCTTGACGAACTGCCCGAGTTTGATCGCAGCGTGTTGGAAGTCTTGCGGCAGCCTCTCGAAGATCAGAAAGTCACGATCAGTCGTGCATCGATGTCACTGACGTTCCCAGCTTCCTTTATGTTGGCCGCCGCGATGAATCCGTGTCCATGTGGATTTTGGAACGATCCAACTCGCGAATGCCGGTGCAGCCCGTTGCAGATTCAACGTTACGTGGGTCGCATTTCCGGACCGTTGCTGGATCGCATTGACATTCACATCGACGTGCCCGCGGTGAAGTTTCGCGACCTAACTGGAGACACGCCACCGGAAACCGACGACTCCTCAACTATTCGCGAACGGGTGATTGCCGCGCGAGACCGACAGCTTGCGCGTCTCGCTGAAGAGAAGATATTTTCCAACGCCGCCATGACTCCACGCATGATCCGTCGCTATTGCCGCATCGATTCCGACAGCGAACAAATGCTCGAACGCGCGATGACACGACTCGGCTTGTCAGCACGGGCGTATGACCGTATCCTGAAAGTCAGTCGCACAATTGCAGATTTGGAAGGTTCTGAAGACATCCGCTCAGCGCACGTAGCCGAAGCGGTGGGTTATCGTTCACTCGATCGCACTTACTGGACCTGATTGTTGAACTTCCGGCTGCGATTGAATGCGGTGAGAGAAATCAATAACTTTGGGTCGGGCAAGGCAACGACGCGCTTAAAACGCCGCATCACACCTGCGTTGAGGGTAGCCTTAACCTGGCGACACCGGATGGTGAAGCCGAGGTAAAGGTGGCCGCTCCTTGAAACAGGTGGGACTCGTGGTCGAATAAGCGCGAAAGATTGAATTTTCCGTCGCTTTACCCCAAAACGAACACGTGACCGCAGCCGAAATCGAGACGACGCCGGAAACGGATTTTGCGCTGGCACAAAAAGCGGCTCAGGGCGACATGGGCGCCTTCGAACAGCTTTACCAGCGGCATAATCGGCGGGTTTACTCCCTCTGCCTGAGAATGACCAGCAACGTCTCTGAGGCTGAAGACCTCGCTCAGGAAGTCTTCATTCAGCTCTTTAGAAAAATTGGAAGCTTTCGTGGTGAGTCGGCTTTTACCACCTGGCTGCACCGGTTAACTGTCAATCAGGTCTTGATGCACTTCCGCAAACGCGGCGTCAAGATGGAACAAACCACAGATGACGGTGAAACGCCGGTTCAGATAGTTAAGGGCACCGAAAACCCCAATGCGATGCCGGTGGTGGATCGCATAGCGCTTGATAAGGCGATCACTCAATTACCCCCCGGCTACCGCACAGTCTTTACCCTTCACGACATTGAAGGACACGAACACGAGGAAATAGCCAGGATGCTGGGTTGCTCAGTTGGCACGTCAAAGTCGCAACTGCACAAGGCCCGAATGAAATTGCGTGGGTTGCTGAGGCAACAGAAGTTGAATGAGTAGCTTCCAACTTAGCTTGCCAGGTTTCATTCCCTGAAACCGAATAGACGGAAGCTGTTCTGCAAAGTTAGTAGGTTTGATTGTTAACGCAGTCTCCCCTTGATTGCTTGAAACCAAACAATGCCAGCCGGTCGCTGTTGTAGTAGTGACTGATGGCAGGTTAGAGGTCGTAAGACAATGAACTGCGAGAAGTGTCACGATTTAATCAGCGATTTTGTCGATGGCTCCCTAAGTCAGGAAGACCAGTCAACGCTTAGTTTGCATCTGGAAGAGTGTCTTAGCTGCGCCGACGTGCGAGACGATCTGCATTCGATCGTCAGCTTTTGCAAAACGCAAAGAGGCCAGTACAGTGCACCTCCAAACGCTCAGGCGCTATGGCGGCGAATCCGCGATTTAATCGAAGCCGAAGCTAAGCCCGCTACAGCGGCTAGCGCGCCGGCCCAGACAAAACCGCGGACCAACTGGATAGGGCGAACCTGGGAACTTTCGTTCCCGCAGCTTGCTGCCGCAGCCGCTGCCATAATCCTGGTGGTTTCGCTTTCGACCGCCGTAGGCTTGCGCCGGTGGCAGGGTGGAGGCGCGAGAGTTCAGTCGGCGGCTAATGATGCGAGCTTGAATGTTGCTGCCGCCGCAAACCTGCGCAACCGAATATCGCAGCAACAGCAGGCAATCAACTATTGGAACCAGCGTGTGGAGTTCAATAAGGCGCGTTGGAGTCCGGCAATGAGGGAGACCTTCGATCGCAACTTAAAGGTCATCGATGACGCAGTGCAAGATTCATTCGACGCTCTTACCCAGAACCCGCACGACGAGGTTTCGGAAGAAATGTTGAATGCCGCGTTGAATGAAAAGCTCTCCCTGTTGAAAGAATTTGCAGAGCTTTAGTGGTCAGTACAGAGCTGATTGAAAGTGACTGGAAAGCGAGTTGAGTCGCCCACGCTAATGAAAACCCGAGTAACCCTGGCAAGTCTTGAAATTCCCCACCTCCGCCTTCATCGGAAAACCCGTGTCGAACGGAGATTGATGTGGCTCGCTGCGATAGTTGTCTTCGGTGCGCTTTGCGCCTCGGGCGCCTCGGCTCAGCATCGCGTTTCCAAAAGATATCCGGCCCGCAAGGATGTAAGGATCGAGCTCAAGAACATCTCCGGGACCATCGTGGTCGAATCGTGGAACCGCGACGAGATTCGACTTTCCGCGATTCTTGAATCTCCAAAGGCAAACCTGGTCCCGCGTCAAACCGGCGACGGTCTGTACGTCGATGTAATGGGCGATAACCGCGGCCGTGCTGATGTGGGCAATATTAATTTCAGACTCCAGGTCCCGTATAACTCGTCTGTTGATTTGGAGACAAGACTGGGAAACATTACCGTCACCAACATCCGAGGTGATCTGGTTCGCGCCCATGTATCGTCCGAGGGCGATATCGAGTTGACGGGCATCATCGCTACCAAGGTAATTGCTGAAAACACGACTGGCGACATCTTTTTCGACGGGGAATTTGCACGAAACGGCGAGTATCAGTTTCAGTCAGGCAAAGGAAATATCAACATTCGCATTCCCGCAAATTCCGATTTCAATCTTACTGCCGCCGCACCGACGAGGAAGATAGCGCTGGGAGAATTTTGGAATGACCGTTTTAGATCACTCGGCGACGGACGCAAGTATGAGGGTAACGTTGGTGACGGACGCTCGCGCGTGACGGTTACAAATTTCAAGGGAAGCATTACCTTCATCCGTCGCTAACAAGCGCAGCACTCCCAGTTTCATTCCGGGCGTCTTAATCCACTTGATTGAGGCGCCCGTTGCTTTTGTGAGTATGCAAGTGAAATTTTCGCAAGTCAGCCTTTTGCTCCGGTAGTGATCAGTCTGAATTTCTCATTAGCACCGTGGCTTCAGCCCGGTGACCAATCACAGCAGAACAACTGGGAAACCGTTTAAACGGTTTCAGATTTTTGTGGAGACCCTGATCCACCGGCGTAAAGCCACGGTGCTAATGAAAATCTGAACTGACGCACACGTTTCGCAGTTATCAAATGGCACTCGTCACCAGTTGCCTGTAGACTTGTCTAGCCCAATCAAACTGGATCGAGCAGCCCCTACAAAGTTACCTATGAGATCTTTTCTGGTCATCACCTTAACGATAGTCACGCTCCTTTTTTCAAACCCAACCCATCCCGTCGCGCAAAAGAAAGTTCCCGCCCCCATTCGACCGCCTCAACTTTCTCGAACAATATCAAGGCACGAGCAGCGACGTTTTCCTTACGGCAGCACACTGACGGTGGTGGGCGCGCCCGATGGTTCAATAACAATCGAAGGCTGGACGCGCAGCGAAATCGACATTCGAGCTGAAATTCAACTGCGCGCCGACACCGAACAGGATCTTGATCTACTCGCAACAGTTAATGGCGTGGTGCTCGACGAGGATGCGAATCACATTCGGGTGTTGAGCACCGGAACTCACGACAAGGCATACATGCGCGCCACCGCAAAGAAATTCCCCAAGGCGTTGATGGGCTTGCCGTGGAGAGTCGATTACCGCATCCGTGTGCCGGTTTCGACTGATCTGGATATCAACGCCGGCCGCGGCACCGTCCGCATTAGCGACGTTGAAGGCAACATCCGCCTGTCTGCGTCTGAAGGTGATTCGAGTGTGAAGTTATTGGGCGGCACCTTCGCAGCAATGATCGGGAAAGGGAAAATAGATTTCACTGTTCCCTCTCGAAGTTGGCGAGGTTCAGGAGCAGACATACGCGTGGCCGCGGGCGAGATTAATCTGGAACTCCCAGCAGGATTTGGTGGCGACCTGGACGCAGAAGTTCTCCGCGCCGGCCTGGTTGTCGACTCATACGGAGGGCTGGAGCCCCGAGAGAGGCAGGGAATTACGCCACAGAAGATTAAGGTTCGAGCCGGTGCAGGTGGCGCGTTTTTTCAACTCACGGTCGGCGACGGCACGATCAATATCAGGAAGCAGACGGCAGAGTAGCAACAAACGGTAAACAGTCTGTCAACAGTCAGCAATAACCGAGATCAAGAGCCTCAATGG
>JALZOO010000314.1 GCA_030913905.1 Acidobacteriota bacterium | reverse complement strand
ACGACGAACAGGACCGGCAACAGATTTCCATGACGAAGCGCAACGGCAAGAACACCCCGATTCAGGGAACCAGCGCAGACATACTGAAGCGCGCGCTGCGTCTGTTAAAGGACGAACTGCGCGACACTAACGCGCAAATTGTGAACATCATTCACGACGAGATTGTCGTGGAAGTTGACGCTACCGAGGCTGAAAACGTGGCGCAGAAAGTTGAGCGTGCTATGTGCGCTGCAGGTGAAGAATACCTCAAGACCGTGCCGGTTAAGGTCGAAACAGAAATCGCTGATGAGTGGGTTAAGTAATTCCAATAAGGCTCATAAGAGCGGGGGTATACCCCCTTTCCAACCATGAGTTCACAAAGGTTGCGTCGTACTTCTAATTTGAAAGCCGTTCAAGAGTAAAGTTGATTGCTCAATGACAGTAAGCTCAAGGTCAGGAAGGGGGTATACCCCCGCTCTTGTTTTACACCCGCCGCCGCCAGATGAAGTACACAGGAATTCCTGTTAACACCAACAGGTAACCAATACCCGAAGTCTCGGGCGCAAGGTAAGCAAGGTCCAGAACAATCAGCACCGCCAGCATGATGTAGATCAAAGGCACAAGCGGATAACCAAACGTGCGATACGGCCGCTCTATCTGCGGAGCTTTTCGTCGCATGATGATCACGGCCCCCACCATCAGTGCGTAAAAAACCATGTCGGCAGAGATGATGTATTCGAGAAGTTGTGTGTAGACATTGCCGTAGGTGACCGCTCCCGTGTTCGGATCGGTTTTCACAGTTCTCGGCAGGGTGAGCAGGGCGGCCCAAATTCCCTGTATGACCAGGGCGACTGCCGGGACGTTGCGCTTGTTTAGGAAACCTACACGCTTGAAAAACAGGTTATCGCAAGCCATCGCGTAGTAGACGCGAGCGCCCGCCAGAATAAGCCCGTTATTGCACCCAAACGTGGAAACCATAATCGCGATGGCCATTATGACCGTCCCGGGTGGACCAAAGACGGCTTGCATCATGGCCGTGGCGACGCGGTTCTGCGGTGCGTTCTGTATCGCGGCGAGCGGCAGCGTCACGATGTATGCGAGATTCGCGAGCAGATACAGCGCCACCACCACACTGCAGCCGATTAGCAGGGCGCGTGGCAGGTTGCGTCCCGGATCGCGCACCTCCCCTCCGGTGAAGGTGACGTTATTCCAAGCTGACTGCGCGAAGAGTGGTCCAACCATCGCGCGCCCCAGAAGCATTGCAAGTGCTAACCCCAATAGACCGCCGCTGCCAACGTCGAAACCAAGCTGAGCAGCTGGGGGCTTCCATCCATTCGCCAAGGGGTTCCACCACTCGGACGTATAGGCTGCACTGTTTTGATTCCAACCAATTGCCAGGCCGACCACAATCAATCCCAATAGCGCCGCAGTTTTCGTAAAGGTGAAAGTGTTTTGAATGAGCTTTCCGGTTTTCAGCCCACGCGTATTGGTGAACGTCAGGAAAAGAATCATTACGACGGCCAACAGTTGTTGCCTCGAGAGACTGAGCGCATAACCGCCGTATCCGATTGGCTCGATGATGTACTTATCCGCCGAGACGCTGTCGGTTAGGACACCCGTGAAGTTGGCGAAGGCGACTGCTACGGCTGCGATCGTTCCGGTTTGAATGACCAGAAATAACGACCAGCCGAAAAGAAAACCAATCGATGGGCCGTAAGCTTCGCGAAGGAACACATATTGTCCACCCGCTTTAGGCCACATCGCTGCCAGCTCGGCGCAGCAGAGTGCGCCAGTGATCGTGAGCACGCCCGCGAGCGCCCAGGCCAGCAGCAACCAGCCGGGAGCACCAACCAGGCGAGACGACTCGGCTGAAACGATGAAGATGCCGGAGCCGATCATGGAGCCAACCACGATCATGCTGGCGTCCAGTAGGCCCAGGCCGCGAACAAGTTTGGGAGAAGAAGGCTTGGAATCTTCGCTCATGAGTCGTGAGGATATAGTTGAGGGAGCGCGTGGGTGTCAAGAAAAGTTTGAGTAACGCAAACTTCAGTTTGCGTGCTATCCGCGTTACCGCAAACTAAAGTTTGCGTTACAAGAAGGCCCGGCTTGACACTGCGAGCGTCGCTCAATAGTCTTGCCTGCTTGAATCGCCGGGCAGTTTTTAGTCTTTTTGGCTGATTAAAGGAAACAACGGATTACATGGTTAAGGAACAATTAATTGCGTCCATAAAAGGTAAGGAAGCCCACATCGGAGTGGTCGGGCTCGGTTACGTTGGTCTGCCGTTGCTTGCCGA
>JALZOO010000312.1 GCA_030913905.1 Acidobacteriota bacterium | reverse complement strand
CCTTTAACTAACGTCACTCCCGCACTCTCCATCGCCACGTCCGTACCTGTTCCCATCGCAATCCCAACGTCTGCTTGAGCCAGTGCCGGAGCATCGTTAATTCCATCCCCTGCCATAGCAACCTTGTGACCCTGGGCTTGTAATTTCCTAACGATTTCGGCTTTTTGATTGGGCAGGACTTCCGCAATCACTTCATCAATATTGAGCGAGGCGGCGACGGTCCGTGCAGTAGTTTCGCTGTCGCCGGTTAACATCACAATCCGAATCCCCTCCTCGTGAAGCAGTGTGATAGCTTCAGCAGTCGATGACTTGATTGGATCAGCGATTCCAATTAATCCCGCCACTTTGCCATCGATGGCTACGTAAACCACCGTCTGTCCGGCGGCGCGGTACTCCTCAGCTTTGGCGTCGAGCTCAGAGGTGTCAACGTCGATCTCTTTGACAAGCGCTCGATTGCCGAGACTCACCTTGTGTCCGTTAACTTTTCCAGTCACGCCCTTGCCGGTAACAGATTCAAAGCTCGTCACGCCGCTTGTCTCGATGCCGCGCTCCTCTGCTCCTGCAACAATCGCAGCCGCCAGGGGATGCTCACTGCCGCGTTCCAAACTCGCAGCCAGACTCAACAGCTGTCCTTCGTCAAAGCCGGAAGCAGTCAACACGGAAACCACTTTTGGTTTGCCTTCAGTCAACGTGCCGGTTTTATCCACCACCAGCGTGTCAACCTCTCGCAGCACTTCGATGGCTTCCGCGTTTTTGAACAACACACCAAGCTGCGCGCCTTTGCCGGTCGCCACCATTATTGCCATCGGCGTGGCCAGGCCCAGCGCACACGGACAAGCAATTATCAAGACCGCCACGGCGTTGATGAGCGCATAGGCCATGCTTGGCTCCGGACCAAAGACGGCCCATGCAATAAATGTTACGACGGCTATGACGATTACAGCCGGAACGAAATAAGCTGACACTCGATCGGCAAGTTTCTGAATCGGCGCGCGGGTCCGTTGTGCTTCCGCAACCATCTGCACAATTTGCGCCAGCAGTGTCTCGGAACCTACGCGTTCGGCTCGCATTACAAATGTGCCGGTCCCGTTCACTGTCGCTCCAATCACACGACCGCCTGCGCGTTTCGTTACCGGAATTGGTTCGCCGCTGATCATCGATTCGTCAACCGCGCTCGAGCCCTCAATCACAATTCCGTCCACGGGCACTTTCTCGCCCGGCCTTACTCGCAACAGATCGCCGGGGACGATCGCCTCCAGCGGCACGTCTTCCTCCGTTTCATCGTTGCGCACGCGTCGGGCAGTCTTTGGAGCGAGACCCAGCAAAGACTTGATCGCTGCGCTGGTTTGTCCGCGGGCCTTGAGTTCCAGCACCTGACCAAGCAAAACGAGCGTCGTGATAACGGCGGCGGCTTCGAAGTAAACAGGCACGATGCCGGTGTGTCCGCGAAACGAATGAGGAAAGATGTCAGGGAAAACCGTCGCAACAACGCTGTAAACGTAAGCCACCGACACGCCCAAACCGATCAGCGTAAACATGTTCAAGGCGCGATTCAGAATCGACTGCCAGGCGCGCACGAGGAATGGCCAGCCGCCCCAAAGCACGACCGGAGTAGCCAGTGCTAACTGGAGCCATGTCAGCGCCCGCATTGAAACCAGTTGCTGCAGCGGTTCGCCGGGGATTAAGTCGCTCATGCCAATCGAAAACACGGGCAGTGTCAGCACGGCGCTGATCCAGAATCGACGGCGCATGTCATTCAGCTCAGAGTTTTCCTCTTCACTTAAGGAAACCGTGCGAGGTTCCAGCGCCATGCCGCAAATGGGACAACTACCCGGCGCGTCCCGGACGATTTCGGGGTGCATTGGACATGTGTATTCAGTTTTCGTTTGAGGCGGCGTGACGGTTACCGGTTCCAGAGCCATGCCACACTTCGGACACGATCCAGGTTTGTCCTGACGCACCTCAGGGTGCATCGGGCACGTGTAGGTCGTTTCGCCGGCACCCGATCCACCGGACACTGTGCTGCTTGAATTTGGAGGCTTTGGTTTGGTGCGCTGAATGCTCACGGGTTGAACCATCCCGGGTTCGACAGCTTTACTGAGGAATCGTTCTGGGTCCTCGCGAAACTTCTGCAGACAATGAAGGCTGCAGAAGTAGTAGGGCATGCCCTCGTACTCAAACGAGCCGGCCGCCGAGTCGGGCTCCACCGTCATCCCACAAACCGGATCTATCAATTAGTTCCTCCAGCATCTCAAATATTGCATCTTGGTTTTTTGAGGTCTTTGTGATTCTATTTCCCGCGAGAAACCAGACCGCATCTTCGGAGGACACAAATGGTCAGAGCAATTCTCGGTGTAATCATTGGTTACGTAGTAACGGCAGTTTTCATCTTCGCTTTCTTCACGCTCGCTTATTTGGCGATGGGCGCTGATATGGCCTTCAAACCGGGAACATACGACCTCTCGCTAATCTGGATCATCATCAGCTTCATAGTTAACGCAATCGCTGCGGTGATAGGTGGTTTCGTATGTGCCGCGATCTCGAGAAGCATCAGAGCCGCACAGGTCTTTGCCGGCATCGTGCTGGTCCTCGGAATCCTTCTGGCCATTCCTATTCTTCGTGGAACTGATCGTAGAGTAAACATCAGGAGGGACGCTGTTTCAAACATACAGGCGATGCGAAACGCACGAACTCCAGGCTGGGTGGCTCTTTTAAATCCAGTGGTTGGCGCGGTCGGTATACTCATTGGAGCAGGACTAAAGAAAACACGCGATTAGTTCGCTACCGCTCATGGCTTCGGCATCCGGGGTTGTTTCTATTATCACGCGACTAACCGGTCTGAGACGCACGCTTAAAGACAAGGTGAATGATTTAAGGTCTCACCGGTAGCTGGTATGCGTAGAGAGTCCCTTCCTGTACACCGGCAAACAACATGTCGCCAGCACTGCCTATGCTCGTGATGCAGCCCTTGAGGCTGAGATTCCATTGCGGCTCACCGTCCGTAGCTCGGAACGCAGCCATCCCACCGCGACAGTTCCCGGCTACAACTAACTCTTTGAATAGGTGAGGGCGCTGCGACGCCCAGGCGGGGGATAATTTCTGCTTCCAGCGCACGCCGGCCAACTTGGAATCTACAGAAACAATGTAACCGACCCGTTCCGAAGCGTTCTCCAAAAACATGAATAGTGAGTCGTTGGCGAATGCCAGCCTTCGCACGGGTCTTGCTTCGACAGCTAGCTCGGACATGACTGCACCAGTATCCGCGTTCAGTCGATAGATGCGCTGATTGTTTGTGCCGATATAAAGGCTCTTGTCCCTCAGGAAGAGCGCCGTCGAAGGAGCTGCCACGAGCTTGCGCTTCCAACTCACCCGACCGGACAAGGCATCCAGCGAATAGATGACTCCGTCCAGGCCGGCAATGAACAGGCTATTCCCGTCTGTAACCGGTCCCTTGGGCAAGTCACAGTCTTTATTCAGTGCGCCAGTAGAAAAACTCCAGTTCAAGCCTCCTGTGTGGAGGTCTACGGAGGACCACTGGTCCTGGAAACTGCCGAAGTACACATTTGAATTGAGTTGAACGATATCCGTCGGGACGCTGGTCGAGCGGTACTTCCAACGCACCTTTCCACTGTCTCGCTCGAAGGCATAAACGTGCCCTACACCTTCCGGGTCGCAGGAACGATCGGTGCCAATGAGAATCACGTCATTTGTGACTAATGGGTCTCCGTGGAAGCTCTGCTGCTTACCGTCCTTCCGAATGTCGTAGCTCCACTGCACCTGACCCGTAGTCTTGTTAATGGCGTAAAAGTTGCCCGCACAAGAACCGATGAACAATACATCTCCCACGACCGTGGGCGTGGAGAACAGTCAACCCCCGGTTTCATACTTCCAGCGAAGTTCCGGCCCCACCGCGGCGGAAAGCTTTGCCTCTTTCTTGTCGGAGCTCTGAGCACAGCTCAGGGACGCCATCGCCACTAAAACGATTGTCGAAAATAAATGCGGATACCTTTTCATGACGACCTCGCAGAAGATTCTTCGGATAGCTAATCCTTCGGCTTACGTGGATCATCGGACGGATTCAAATATGTGATCATCCAGGGCCCGGTGCCATGAAGTTGAAGGACCGTCTCACCCTTTGCCCAGGCAAAGTGCCTCATTTCTGCAGGCCAGAAGCCAAACGTTCCCGCGGGCATCACCCTGGTCTTCATTTGATCAAACTTCTCTCCCATACCGATGTTGAAGGTTCCCGAGATAACGGTGACGTGCTCGACCTTTGGGTGCCAATGAGGTGGGATTTTGAACCCGTCCGGTAGCAAAAGCCTCATAGTAAAAAAGCCTTCCTTTGAAGGATCGCCTTCCAACACGGCAAACTTGGATCCGGCAGGTAGAGATGCGGGGCCATCCTTCCACTGGATCTCAGCCGTAGGGTAAAGACTCATCTCGGCCTTCATTGAGCCTGCCATCTCGTGCTTTTGAGGTGCTTGAGCCACCTGACTCAATCCTATCGAGGTAAACGCGACTGTTAGTGCGAAAGCGCAAAGGATTTGCTTCATAGTTTCTGAGTCCCTCCTATTGAAATTGACGTTGCTCGTGGAATTGAAAGTGACTAGCTCCCCGGATTATTTCTGTCGCTTAAAATGGTTTTCCGAATACAGGGAAAACTCCTTGCCTGGTCCAGCTAATTCAAACGTCTCCGCAAACTCGTGTTCATTCAGCACCCGGTAAGTCTCCCGCGCCTTCCACCCAGGTGGGATGTTCTCGATGCTTTCAGAGAGGAATACCATCACCTTGCCATCTTCTGTGATGCTTTCCAACCGATACTGAATAACAAAGCCTTCGGTGTGAAATTGTCTGAAGACGGGTTGCTTGCCTCTGCGATCGTAACTAAAGAATCCCAATTCTTCGTGCGTCTCTCCTTTGGGATTCTTCTCCTGGGGCGCGTAGACGGATTTGTGCTTAACCTCAATGTATTTGCCATCAAAAATAAACTTATACTGTCTTTCGAGCTGAGAGATACCCGGATCGCCCTTGCCTGTTCCTTTCCATGTCCCAATAAAAAATGAGAATGGAGACCATGCGTTTCCTTTTCGAACCTCCTGCGCCAGTCCAAGCCCAGGGACCAGAAGAATTAGTAAGAGTACTTTTCGCATCGACATCATCTCCAGAATCGAATAGTAGGAACGTGATCACGTGCCCGGTTGACATCACCCTTGCTCTTCCCGCGATTCGGCATGAGGTAGTTCATGTACATCAAACTGTAATGGGTCGGCGTGGCAATCGCCGCAGGCTTCACCGCGGAGTGCTTCGATTCCCTCTTTGGTTATAATTGGGATCATGATCAACGCGGCTACTGGATCCGCCCACCACCAACCCAAAAGCGCATTCAGGAGTAATCCACCTAAGAGGATCACCGAGAGATACGTACAGATATCAGTCTGGCGGGCATCGGCTTCCATGGCATGACTGTGAATTTCTTTTGCAACGCGCCGTTTCGCTTTTGCAAGCAAGGGCATGACTACAAGAGAAAGCGCGGCAATCCCGACACCCAGATAGGTAGCTTCCGGCGGCTCACGCTTGATGAGAGACTTTACAGCGTCAAAGCTGACGTATGCGGCCAGCAACAGGAAACTTATTCCTACGAGCTTAAGGGCGAATTTCTCAGCTTGTTCGCGACGCTCGGGATGATCCAGGTGCAGCCGCCAAAGCAACGCTCCGCCGGATGCGCTTTCAATAAAGGAATCAAATCCGAACCCGACGAGGGCGATGCTTCCCGCTAGCAAACCAGCAACAACAGAAACGATGCCTTCCAATAGATTCCAAACGATGGTGAAGTATTCGAGAACCCGGCCGCGTCGTACTAGCTCGGCGCGTGGCGTTCCCATAGTTGTCACGGCTATGCTCATCAAGGTTTCCTAAAACGAGACGCTGTAACTTGCACCGGGATTGCGCCCGCGCTCGAAAATGACGCCAAACTGGTGTCGTCCCCGTGTGTAATTAACCGTCGGGTGCACGCGCACGCCGTCAAAAAGTATGGTTGAACTGTAAGTGTCGCTGACACTGATATTTAATCCCCCAATCACCCGCGCGCGATCTTCATAAGTGCCGTAAGCCATCCCGACATATGGCGCAACTGGCAAGCCGGTTTGGTGTTTTAGATTCTTGCTGACCGTCGCATAGAAGGACTGCCCAGACGGCGTACCTATGCGGTCGGAGCTGGTGCCGAATATCAAAGCCGGCCGTTTATGCGTCTCCGTTAGCGCAACTATATTGGCAAGCGGCGACGCTTTTCCGGCAAGCGGGTTGTATTCAATGCCAGCCGTAAACCGTGGGTGAAACCGATACGTGAGCGTGTTGCGCCATGTTGCCCGATCTATCTGATTAGCTATGACGCGCACCCCATAGGTCCATCTATATGCGTTTTGTTGTCCTGCCCCGCTCACGGCGCGGCCCTCGCCCGGTCAAAGCGGTCAACTGGGAACTGAAGAGACTTCACTCGGTTTGCGCTTCACCGAAGCGACTTGCTCACGTTCTTGCTTGCGTTCTGTCTCTGCCGACATCTCAGCGGAGGCGAGCATTGCATCAATCTGCTTTTTCAGGTCGGCTTGATTGACGATCCCTGAGATCACTTTGGCAATCAGCCCATCTCTGCCAATGATGACCGTTCCTGGCAGTGCTGTACCAAGTCCGAAGCGCATCATGTCTGCCGTGGTTGCACCCATCCAAATCGGAAAGTTCACTTTCGTTTCTTTAACAAATTGCAAAACTTTAGCGCGGTCATTGGCTTCGTCTGTTGACGCTCCCACAACTTGCAAGCCCAGCGCGGCGTACTCGGTTTGAATTGCCGCAAGGTCAGGCATCTCTTGGCGGCACGGTATGCAGTACGTCGCCCAGAAGTTCAAGATTACGATGCGACCTTTGAGAGCCGTTAGCCCTTGAGTTGTACCGAACGGATCTTTGAGTGTCAGTTCCACTTCCTTGCCAATTACATTTGCGGCGTTCTGCTCAGCGAGACTTGGCGCAAGTACTTCCAGAGCATCAACGCGAATCACACTCCCGCTTTTCTTATTCTGCAGCAGACCCTTCACGGCGACCCGCTTGCCTACAAACTCAAGCCAGTTCTTTCCCGGAAGGCGAAACTTGCCGGGCTCCAACTGATAAAGCTTGAACTTGTCGCCCTCGCGCACCGCAAACAACGTAGGATCTCCGCTTTCAACGCAGGATTTAGCTTTCAACAAATTCTCGGCCGTTCCGTACTCGACCTTGTTGCGATCTGCTTCAGCCCAGCAATCGGCGCAGCAGACGACCTGCCCTTCAAATCTGGTGTTGTTCTGGGCCGAGGTCGAATGCGTCCAGTTTAGGCATAGCACTAAAGTAGGCATAGCACTAAAGCTACAAACCAAATTTTCATCCGCGATATTTCTCCCCACTCCTTACTGAATTCGAGTCTCATTTTTTATTTGTAAGCGCTGACGCTCGCTGTGGCCATTCGCACCGTTGAAGGCTTACCGAACTCGGTCCAGGCAAAATGCACCTCATCGCCGAGCCGCGCCATCCGGGGAAAGCCACTTGAACGCGAGATATCGGTTTGAGCCACTACAGCCGGCGGACCAAGCCTACCGTCGGATTGGACGCGACGTACTTTGATGGCGCCGCCCTCCACATTCCCTGACAACCAGCAGACGAGTGCCGAGCCGTCTTGAAGCAGCAACACATCGACGCGGCCGCTCGCTTCACCGTCGTCTGTCTCTATTGAATTGCCAAAGGTCACGCCGGCATCGTCGGAAAATGCGACCTTCACATGCGGAGTTTCATTCGCCTCGGTGAACCACCCGACTACCACTCGTCGTCCGTCTGCGGCAACGGCTGGTCCATTAACGGGACAGCCATTTATCTTCCAGTTGTCCGCGTGAACTGCTCGAGGCGCGACCCAGCTGCCGTTAACCTGTCGGACGGAATAGATGTCGCGAACCTCTTCCTGCGACCGGTCGCGATAGACTGCGATGGGCCCATCGCTCGTCACGGCGGCAGACGTCTGACAACACTCGCACACACGCTCGTCAAGTTGCGCCTCGTCAGAAAGTTTGCCGTCCGCATCGATCGCTGCGTATCTCAACGTCATGCTCTCTGAGGCCGGGGCATCCTCATCGCCGTCATGCTTCATGTCTTTCATATTTCGACCGTCGAGCCATACAGCGCCCAGTCGCCCGTCCGGCAACGGAACCAGCGAGACAAAACCATGCTCGGTTTGCGTGTTGTCCCGGTGCGGCACGAGCGGTTTGCTCCAGGTGTTGCCGCCATCTTTCGATCTGGCAATGTTCACGTTGTACGCGTAAGTTCCGGATCCGCTCTTCACCAGCCAGTGGCCGGCCAGTGAGCCGTCTTGCAGCGCGACGACTGACGGAAAGTCCGCCCAGTTGACGAACCAGTTTTCGCCCTGGGCAACGGTGTGTATCTCAGACCACCCGCTTCCATCTCGCGTTGAAGTCCGTAAGGCATAAAGTTTGTCGCCGACCTTTTCCACCCAGCTGAGAATGATTCGCCCGTCATGCGTCGCATTGAGCTCAGGCTCGCGGCTGTCGCCATCGGTTGGTGAATTACTGGCGCGAATTATTAGGGGTGGATCGTTCGTGTCATTTTGTGAGGAAGACGAACTCGGGGTGCTTCGACTACATCCGAAGAAAAACATCGCCACTAACAGCAACGAGCAGTCCCGAACTCTACGCAGATTCTTCATGTGGCGGGTGATCTTCCTTAAGTTTAAAGAATCAGTGATTCTCCATGGAATATTGAGCAACAATCTGCTCTCGTATTTGCGATGGCGTTTTGCCGCTCTTTTCCAGCTTGTATGCGAGTAACGCCTCGTCTACACAAACAGCGCAACTGGCGGCGTGCTCATCTTCGAAACAACTATGCAGGCTTTTATGGCCCACGCTTTGGTCACAATGGCAATAACAGGGTAACTGCGCCAGTGTGACTGGAATTTCCCTGGCCACTTCGTAGGCCTGCTTCGTTTTGCCAAAGAATTTCGCCGGCGTCAGCGTTGTCCCCAAACTCCTCGGACTTGGCGCAGTTTCGTAGTGGGCAGGTACGTGGGCCACACGCGGCGCCGACTCCTGCGTTACAGCTTGGGAAGGCGCCACCGAGCGGTCGACTAAGTCCTCCCTTTTACGTCCTGGTTGCCAGAACATGATCACCGCGACGAGGATGACCACCGCAACGAGGACTACTCCTACAGCTCTCTTTTCCATACTCTGCTCTCCTCTTTCTGATCAGTGTGTCCCATGCATGCTCGCCATGTTCATCTTACCCGGTCGGACCCGAATGTAGGCTTTCCAAGACACCGGATTGCCTCCATAGATCGCATCAAGGATTGCGGGCTTGGAATAAAACGTTAAGTCAGTTCCGATGGCGACTGAAGTTTTTTCTGTGTTCCAAATGTCGCGGGCACCTCCAAAAGTGTAAGCGCCAATGCGAAATAAAGGGTGATGATCGGCGATGCCAAGCAGGGCTCGGTCGGCGTCTCTTAGCAAAGCATTTTTGTCGACAAGCTCAAGGCGCGTGTAGAGATAGTTCTTATCCCGAAAGTTGACGGTAGACTCCGCCACGTAACCATTGAGATTGAAAATCTCGCCCCCGTGGTTTTCGTGATTGCGCCCCCAGATGAAGCTGGTGGCCCAGTTACCGCGCTCGAACGGCTGGTTATAACTAAGCGACGCCGTGGTTCGCCTTACATCACCCGGTTCAAGCGCTTCCGGGTTTCTTAGCAAGCCGTGACTGATTTGCATAGACCAATTTTTGTTCGGTGCAAAGGAGAAACGGGCGGAGCGCGAATTCCAACGGTGGGCCTCAAAGTTGTATCGGTTCTCATCCGGTTCACGGCCATTGAAGATAGAGCCTTCAAGCTTGAACCAGCGGTAGGTGAATCCGGTAGTTAACACTCCAAACGAAATATGAGACGAATCCTGCAGGTGGTGCGAGAGCGCCGCTGTGGAATTCTCCGATGCTGAAGCGCGATGCATGAAAGCCACGGGTCCAAGCGCGGGTTCGCCTGGATATCCGAGATAGGTGAACCACGTCGCACGATCGCCGAGCGCCACAGTGTAAGAAGCTGAAAGCTCCATGAAGAGATCGTGCGGGTGTTGGGCGTCGATAATCGGCCGGCCTTTGTAGGTTTCACCCGTTTGGAATAGGAGTGGTGAGCCCCCGGGCGGAAAAGTAAACGGCTCGAAGCTGAACATCCCGCGAAGTTGCAGAGTGCCCGGCCCGACTCTTCTAAACGCCATCGGCATGAACCAGTTTGCTGATTCGGCCTTCATCACGCCACGCGGTCCACCCTGACGATTAACACCCGCGACGAAATTGTAATGGAACATGAGCAGCCAGTCGCCGGATTGTTTGTGATGCATGTGCATCGGCCCTGACGATGGCTGCCAGGACGTGCCCGAACCCATTGCTCCCATGGACATGACGTTGGTATCGCTTGAGCCAACCCGAATACCCATGTCGTCGCCGTTCATCACCATCAACGGCCCCATGTTCATGGCCCCGCTTTCCATCCCCGGCATGCTGTCCATTTTGTGATCCCCAAGATGCGGAGACGGACTGGCTCCGGGAGTGGGCTGGTGCATCTGGTGCTCAGGAGACGCTTGAGGATTTGGCGACGCTGTCGGCATCGGCATTCCCGGCGTATGCACATGAGTCTGCGGAGATGGCGAAGGTAGCGCCTGCGGCATCGGCATTCCCGGCGTATGCACATGCGTCTGGGGAGATGGCGAAGGTGATGTCACGGGCATTTCCATTCCCGGCGTATGCGTGTGCGTTTGAGGTGACGGCGAAGGCGACGCCTGCGGCCTGTTGACTGTCAGCAGCTTTCTTCGCGTGACAGCCCTCCGCTTTCGTGTCGTCTTTCTCTTCGCCCTCGGCGTGGGCTTCGGTTTATTCATTCCAGGCATCTTGTGCCCTTCGTGCTGTGAGAACACGGCTGGGGGGAACGCGAAAGACAGGGCCAAGACCACTGCTAAAAATAAGTGTTTGTACGATGAAACTGGGCTATTCATTATTCCCTCTACCTGGGTCTTGGTGCGGGCGATTCGCGAAACCACATGCAAAGCGCCCGCACCGGTTACCGCTGAGTTACTGCTTCGGTTTGTCCTCTTTCATTTTCATGTTCATGTGGCACGAATCGCCACCGCAGCAGCAGCAACCATCCTTTTGGGAATGCTGGGAGTTTTCCTTTTTCGCGTGCTCCATTCCCTCATGCTTCATCGAACATGAACCACCTCGGCAGCAACACGATTCCATTGCACAACATGATTCAGTTTTCTTGTTCTGATCCGTCTGCGTGACGGTTTGTGCAAGACCGACGCCGGAGAGAGCAAGACCAAGTCCGAGCACGAGGCCCAGAACAAATCCTTTGACGTTTTTCATTTCTATTCTCCTGTAAGAAACATAGCGGGGTTGATATCAGTGAACACACTGATACCGAAGTAGGGCAGACATTCTTGTCTGCCATCGCGGATAGAGACAGACAAGAATGTCTGTCCTACAAGCAGATCTCTAGATTAGGAACGCACAACAATAAAGGTAGGTGTGCCCGCGGTTGGGCAAGCGCAGTGCAGATAAGGCCAGAGCCTTGTTTTCAACGAAATTCTGCGGAGGAGTGACGGAATGGGCCACCGTTGCCGAAGCACTTGGTTCGATGGCTCGCTTCTTCGCGATTATTAAAGTCCTGCTGACGGCCAGCGGACACTCCTTTATTCTTTCCGACGAAGAATCACTGGAAGTGAATAACGCTAAGCCGTTGTCTTGAGTTTCCGGCCCAGGCGCTTCCGCAACCGGGCTGGACTTCTTTTTGCAGCAGTCGTGAGAACTGGAGGCGCATGCTTCTCCGGAAACAACCAGTGTCCCGTGGTGCCCGGCTTGCTCGCTTGCATTAGACGGGTCGCTGGTCGCCGCAGCGGCAATCATGTTTTCGCAGCCCAGCATGCAACCTGCGCCAGCCACCCAAAGGCTCAATATGGGCGCCAACACAAGCTGGACAATTCGAGCTGACGAAGAAGACCACATCGGTGACGAGTCTAACTCTGGACGAATTTATTGTCGAGACGCAGGATAAGAAGCGATTGGACTGTGATTGCGGCGAAGTGCGCTCAAATCGTTACTTTTTTCTTGCGCTTCGCGAGTTGGCCGTAACGATCAGCGCTGGTTGGTGTAACTTAGCATCAGACGTCATGATGTGAGCGACTCAGACCGTCTGCGGTTTTTCAGCCAGACGGCAGCGTTTATTTGAGGACTGAATCTCTAAACGAATCGGAGACAACGGATGAATCTCGACAAGGACAAGATTGTTACGCAGGATGAATTGGGTGAACTCGCGCCGATCGATCAGGTGGAGCGGCGGGTTGAAGCGGAAATGAAGAAGCTCGAAGGCGAAGCGAAGAAGCAGGTGGCTGACGGGCTGCAAGACGACGAACTCGCGCGCGAAGGTGACAGGTTGAAGGAAGAGGGTGAGCGGGAATTAGAAGAGGCGAAAAATTCAGACTGAGATTGTCATCTCAAACTTCAATCTGAGATTTGAAATCTGAGATCTCAGTTCGGTTCAATCAGCGGCGGCCTTTCCATTGAGCGCTTCCTGAATAGCTTCTTTCATGAGGAGGGGTGTGCTGGTCTGGCTGAAGCCAACAAATCTCTTGACCACGCGGCCGTCGCGTCCGATTACAAAGCTTTGCGGAATCGCGTCCCTTCCCTGCATTAGCGTCAGTGCCACATCTGCATTGGCCCATCCAACGCGATAATTAATATCGTAGTCCTGCACAAATCTTTTGACACCCTCAGCTGAAGCTTCCGGATTCTCGGTCGATAGTCCTACAACCTCGAGTCCCTGGCCACGAAACTCCGTGTAAAGTTTTACCAGCTCCGGAATCTCTAGTCGGCAGGGTCCACACCAGGTGGCCCAGAGATTTACCACCAACACCTTTCCCGAATAATTTGAAAGCTTGATGGACGCACCGTTGACCGCCTTCATTTCGGCATTCAGTACGTTCGGCGGCAGCGTCGTAAGCACTGCTGGCGGGGCAGGCGCCGTCTTCGCGGCCGGAGCAGTTGCGGTGTTTGCGCCGCGTTCCGGCTTTCGCTCATCGGTGGAGTTGCAACTCGAAACGCCAAACGCAGCAAACAGCGACAACACAACCACGGTGAAGGCGACGCGCACAGGCGTGAACAATCGCTGCCATGAATCAAGACTCTTGTTTGTTTGCATTTCTGATTACCGCTTACTCAAGTATCAACGATTCCTTCCAAACCGGAACGACTCGAGAATGACCGGCATTTCGCCTTTTTCGCCGACGTCTTCAACTCCCGATAATTCAGGGGCCAACGACGTCGCCAACATGATCAGCGTTGCTCCGGTCTGGTCACCCGAAACGCCTGTCGGCAGAAACACTACCCGTCCCCAAAGTTGAATGTCGCCTTTCTCAGTCCCTTTCGAAACGCTGACGAAGCGAAATTCATAACCATCCAGCAAATTTATCTTGGTTGGCCCTTCCGATACCTTGCGGTAATCAGGAAATCCTTTTGCCAAACTTGAACCGAGAATCTCGACTAACTGCGGGAACGTCGATTCGTCAGCTTCAAACGTTCCTTTGCTTGTGTACCAGCCTACCGCGAAATTCTCTTGCGTAAAATCCGGCGGCAGTCGTCGTTCTACCTTGGCGAAGTTGCTGGCTCCAGCCACGCCCGCCCCGGGATCTTTCTGCCAGGTCCCGGGATAATAAAAGGAGAAGTCTACGTAATGCTCCGCCAGCTTCCCTTCCAGGCTCGCCTGCGAATTCGTGAACTTCACCGCGCCTGACGGAGGAACAAACTCGTCTGTCGGTTTCGGTGCTTCTGCGGTATTTACGTTCTCGTTTGTCGCGGTGTTTTCGTTATCGTTCGTAGTAACCACAGTGCGCTCGGGCTGCATCTCGTTCATCCGCGGCTTGATCACCAGGAAAAACGCAGCAACTACCGCCCCCACACCAAGTACCAACAGCAACGCCAGAATCCCAAGAATCATTGGAAGCTTTGATTTCTTCCTGGGCGCCGTCTGCGGCGATGTTCCCGGCAGGGGTGCGCTTTGGGATGCCTGCGGGAGTGGCGCGCTTGTGGGTTGCGGGGCCGGCGTGATGCGCGGCTCGAAAACTGTAGCGCCTCCGGTCGGTCCGGTTTGTTTATTGAAAACTTCGGTAGGCGCAGTTTGCGAAGATGCGACAGTCGCGTTGAGATCCGGCAACCCACGACTGGTGGGCTTTTCGGGTGGCGTAGGAGTTCCGAGGTTCGCAGACGTGCCCTGGACCGTCACGTTTGGATCGAACGGCTGGTCAGCAGCGAGTAGTCCGCCATCAAACGTGCAAAACTTTTGATTATCGTCCGGGTAAGTACGATTGCACTTGGGGCACCGTTTCATGAGAGAGATCTGCTCCTTGGATATTCGGTGTGAAAATGTTCCGCCACGTAGTTTGGTCGCGCGAACCTTCTACGCTAGCGAGTTTTATCAAGTTTATTTTCGATTTCTTTATTTCCGGGATCGAGTTCGAGCGCCCGGCGATAGGCTCGAGCGGCACTGGGCTTCTTCTTGGCTTTCATAAAACCATCGCCCACACCTTCAAAACCATACTTGCCTGCCAGTTGCTTGCGATCTGCCGCTGAAGCCAATCCGGCGGCGCGTTCGTAAGTCACTTCCGCTTCTTCGTAGCGGTCCAGCGCAAGATACGTGCTGCCCAGCAGGTTGTAAGGTTGAAAAGCGCGCTGACTAACCTCTGTGGCCGTCTTTAAATAAGGCTCGGCTTCCTGATAACGCTTGAAGACTATCAGCATCCGACCGAGCAGGTAGAGCGCGTTTGGATTACGAGCATCCAACTCGAGCGCGCGTTTTAGGATGGGCTCTGAATTTTCCCATTGCTGTTCAGCCTGCAGCGATTCAGCGATCAGATTTAAGGTGGCAGGATCTTTTGCGAGTTGGCTCGCTTTTTCATAAAGGGGCGCTGCCTCAACTTTCTGGCCCATCTTGTTTAGCGTTCGCGCCAGATGCGCATAGGCCACCGCAGATTCAGGATCAAGCTCAACTGCCCGACGGTAAGCGTGTTCGGTTTCATTATTGAAAAGACCGCGCGCCTGGAGTGCCACACCCAGACGATCCCAGGCGACGGCGTTCTTCGGCTGAAGCTGCACAGCGCGTCGAGCGAAAGCCTCAGCGTCAGCAAACCGTTTCGCGTTGCCGGCTCCGGTACGCGGCTGAACGAGTACCACGCTCAACGCCACCAGCGCATCGACATCTGTTGGGCCCCACGACACTGCATCTCGATAGGCGGCTTCTGATTCTTCCCAGCGCTGCTGGTCAGCAAAGACGTTGCCGAGGCCATAGGCCGCACGACCATCTCTTGGTTTGATTTGTAGAATCTCTCGATATGCAGCCTCTGCTTCGGCGAAGCGTCGCGCGTCGCGAAATTCGTTACCCTTCACAAGCAAGGCATCTGCGCGTTCAGCTATTGCGGGACTGGTGGTCCCTGAAGTGCGCGCGGGAGTACCACGGCGGTTGCCGGCGGGCGGTCGGGCGGTTCGCTTCGTCGTCTCGGGATTTTTTGGTCTGAAGATTCCCGCTCCGCCGCCAACATCGGCGCCGACGTCCTGCGCAAAACCAGGAAGGACGCATACGCCTGCGCAAAAGGAGAGAGCAGCAAACATGAAAACGAAACGAAAAATCGAGGTACTTCTCATCGATCCTCCCAATTTATTTGGATTGAGCGGCAATCAGACACTCTTTTGAGTTGGTGAATCGTAGTCACTGTCGGAGCTAGCGCGGATTGTAGCGTAGTTTGCAGGATCTGAGCTAATGAGCAGATGGTCCGGGAGTGGGTCCGTCTGAATTCTCATCAGCACCGTGGCTTTATCACGGTGAGCAGTTGGGATTGTCCGACAGCTGAAACGTTATTGGCCTGGGCGAACGAGCCGGAACCCATAATTTGCATGTCTTACGGTGGGGTCATACCAATCGCGGTAGGTCGCAGAAATAGGAATGGTTAGGTCCTTGGGATCGCTGGAGTAGGATCCGCCGCGCGCCACGACCCATTCGCGATTCTCCGGTGGGATTTGGGCCGCTCCGCCATAAATTGTAGCCTTTGATGAAGTCCACTCCCAGGCATTTCCGATCAGGTCTACAACTCCCCAACGGTTCTTACCGTCGGGATAGCTTCCAACCGGTCGCGGATTCGCCTCCTTCACTACCGCCCGTCTATCGTCCCATTGATCGCCCCAGGGATACGATTTGTATTCGCCTCCATTACGCGCAGCAAACTCCCATTCTTCTTCTGTCGGTAAGCGATAGGTGACACCGTCGCGTTTTGAACGCCAGGCGGCAAAGGCTTCGGCATCTTTGGGGGAGACATTGACGACCGGCCATTTTTCCTGACCGGGCAACGGCTTCCCTTTTACAAAATGAGAAGGAGTGTCGTAGTTAGTTGCGCGAACAAACTCAGCGTATTCCGCATTGGTCACCTCGGTACGATCCATGAAAAACTTTGTCACGGTAGCCGAGTGGGCCGGCCGTTCCTGTGGTGGTCCATCGTTGCGGCCCATCTGAAAAGTTCCACCAGGTATCTCAACCAAATCGGCCTTGATAGTTTCTGTGGTGCCGGATGTTCCCTGGTTTGTATTGTCGGTGCCGCCACTCCCGCCGGTGGTCGCCGGTGTGGAGCGCAGCAGGAAATATCCCGCGATACCGCCGACGACAAGCAACACCACCAACACGGCCCCGCCGATCATTAGGAACGAACTGCTTTTCTGTTTGTCTGCAATTGATACTTCGAATTGCGAGCGTCCCGGCGGCAGCGATGTCGCCGCTCCTGGAAAACTGTTGTTTCCGACAACATCAGTTCTAATTCCCTGACTTACCTGCGTCGCTTCAGGATCTGCAACGCCAACTGAGGGGGGCATGCTGGTAGCGAGACGTGCGAGGCGCTCCTCAAGCTCTTTGGCCTGCCGTTCCACGCGTTCCATCTGCTCGCGCTGCTGGTGCTCGCGCGCTTCGCGATCCTCTTTCTCCTTGCGCGCCCGGTCCTCTTCTGCTTTTCGTTTTCGCTCTTTCTCTTCTGCTGCTTTGCGACGCGCTTCGGCCTCACGCTTCAACTCGTCACGCGCAATTTGATCCCGCTCTGCCTGTTCGCGCTCATACTCGGCGCGGGAGTTGGCGAGCTTTTCCTGTTCTGCTGGACTCAAGGCTGGCGAGCTGATAGTGCCGGCCATCGAGTCAGCTGTTTCCTGAGGGCTTGTTTGCTGCGGGACACCGCCGGCAGTCCTAACCCGCGAAAGGGTTGACGGCGAAAGCAGGGTTTGGTTCGCATCAATTGAAACCGTGTCTCGACCTGACCCGCTGGTTCCGCTTGCTGCGACTGCCTCCTTGAACTCGCGGATAAACTCGTCCACGGAAGCGATCCTCGCGGAAACTTCTTTCTCCAACGCGCCGTGCACAACGGCTTCAATCCGCGGTGACAAGTCAACCCCGACTGACCTGAAGCTCGGGACCGGCAGCGTCAGATGCTTTTTCATGATCGACGGAATGGACGAACCTTTGAACGGCACATCTCCAGCCAACATCTGGTAGAGAATTATTCCGAGACTGTAAATGTCAGCTCGCGCGTCGGGTTCTTCGTCAGACCATTGTTCGGGCGCCATGTAAAACGGCGAGCCCATCAGACCACTCGTCTTGGCCTGAATAAACGAGCCGAGTAGTTCACCTGATTTGATCTTTGCCAAACCGAAGTCAAGTATCTTCAGCCCTTCTGTAACTGGCTGATCAGCTTGGGCCATGATGTTCAAAGGCTTCAGGTCACGATGCACAATGTTTTGCCGGTGAGCGGCAGCCACGCCGGCGCCCATCGCACTGATAAACTCAAGTGCCCGCGCCGGACTCATAACCTTTTCATCTGCCAGAATGTCCTGCAGAGATTTGCCGTTGACAAATTCCATCACCAGGAAAGGCATGGTGCCGCGCACCACTCCGAAGTCTGTGACGGCGATAATGTTTGGATGTCGAATGGCGGCAGCCGCCAGCGCTTCCTGACGGAAACGAGTGACCAGCATCGGATCGTTGCCTACGAGATCCGGCAAGATCACTTTGATGGCGTGAGAGGTTTTTAAAAAGATGTGGCGCGCCTGGAACACAACGCCCATCCCGCCCTGTCCCAATCGCCTCTCGAGTTGGTAACGAGCATCAAGGATGGGTTCGCCCAGCAGCGACGGCGTGGTGGCATCGCCGTCCTGCGGACAGTGATTAATATCGTCTGGGAAACAGCGCCTACAGGCTGGGCATTCTTTCATTGAGTGTTACTGGGCGGCGGCAAAAAGGCAGTCGCGCCCCTGATTCTAGCGGCTAGCGTAGGAAGCAGCAACCCATAAAAACCCGTACAGCAATGGCTTGGAGTAAGCAGCGACCTCAATTTAACGCATGACGATGTTAACCAGTCGCTGCGGCACAACGATTACTTTCAAGATCTGATGGCCCTCGGTGAACGCCTGGATCTTTTCGTCGTTTAGCGCGGCCGTGCGCAACTCCTCTTCGGTAACATCAGGCAAAGCAAGCAAACGGGAGCGAAGCTTACCGTTTACCTGCACCGGAATTTCCAGCTCTTCACTGCGCGCAAGTCCAGGGTCGGCCGTCGGCCAGCGTCCGGTTCTTAGCAATCCGCCTTCGTGGCCTAACTGCTCCCACAACTCTTCAGCCGCGTGTGGCGAGAATGGTGCCAGCATCAAAACCAGCGACTCCAACGCTTCACGAACTGCAAATACGTTCGCATTAGACGCTGTGGCGGGATCCGGATTCCACTGGCTAAGTTCATTAAACAACTCCATCAAAGCCGCGACGATTGTGTTCAAGTGGAGCTGCTCGAAGTCGTTTGTGACGCGCGCAATGGTTTGATGAGTTTTGCGTCGTAAACCTCGCGCGCCCGGGCTTGTCTCTCCGTCGTTTTCAGCGCCGGCGCGGGCAGGGACAAGCCCTGCCCCTACTGATCGCCCGGCTGTGTTCGACAGACGTTCATGCCAACGCCAGACCATCGTATAGACGCGGCGCAGAAATCTTACTGCTCCCTCAATTCCGGTTTCCGACCAGCGCAGCTCGTTTTCAACCGGCGCGGCGAAAAGAATGAAGAGCCGCGCAGCATCAGCACCAAAGGCGGCGATCATTTCATCCGGGTCAACACCGTTGCCGAGACTTTTGGACATGGCCTTCCATTCGTCGGTTCCCTCGACACGATTGGTTACCATTCCCTGCGTCAGCAGTCTTTTCACCGGCTCGTCAAAAGAGACCAGTCCGATGTCGCGCATAAACTTGGTCCAGAAGCGCGTGTAGATCAGGTGCATCACCGCATGCGAATCGCCGCCGATGTATTGGTCGACCGGCGTCCACTGTTTGACGATCGCCGGATCGAAAGGCGCCGACTCGTTGCGCGGGTCGGTGTAACGGAAGAAATACCAGGACGAATCGACGAACGTGTCCATGGTGTCGGTTTCGCGGCGCGCGGGACCGTGGCAGTTTGGACAGTTCGTATTCACGAATTCGGCGACGCCCGCCAATGGCGACTCGCCCGAACCTGTAAATTCCGCGTGGTTCGGCAACTGAACAGGCAAATCTTTTTCCGGCACCGGCACCATGCCACACTTCTCGCAATAGATGATGGGAACTGGCGCGCCCCAGAAACGCTGACGCGAGACGCCCCAATCGCGAATCCGATACGTGATTGCTGCTTCGCCAAAACCGTTTTCCCTGGCGTACTGTGCCATCTCGCGAATCGCAACTTCAGAAAGTTTTCCGCTCCAGTCGCCGGAGTTAACCAGGATGCCGTAGTCAGTGAAGGCGTGCGGCATGGCGACGGATTGATCTTCGTTGGTCGTATCGTGCGCGATTGCTTCCTGTTCATGGGAAATCCGCTCGATCACACGACGTATTGGCAACGAGTACTTCTGCGCAAATTCGAAATCACGCTCGTCATGGGCCGGAACACTCATGACCGCACCGGTGCCGTAATCCATCAACACGTAGTTCGCGACCCAAACAGGAACGGGCTCGCCGCTGAATGGATTAATCGCCAGAATTCCGGTGTTCATTCCCTCCTTCTGCTCTTCTTCCGCTATTGCATTTGGTTGCGTGGCTCTTTCACTCCTCGTCTTTTCCGCAAAGGCGAACACCTCGCGTTTCAGAGGGGAGTCAGGGAGCAGCTCATCAAGAAGCGGATGTTCGGGCGAGAGGACTACTGCAGTAGCGCCAAAGATCGTGTCGATGCGCGTCGTAAATACGCGAATCTTTTTCTTGCTGTCTCTAACGCCAAAGTCGATGTAGGCGCCCTCGCTGCGGCCCACCCAGTCGCGTTGACGTTTTAAAACCTTCTCGGGCCAGCCCGACTCGATCTGCTTGATGTCATCGACGAGTTGTTCGGCATATTCAGTTATGCGCAGGAACCATTGTTCGAGATCGCGTTTTTCTACCGATGCCCCGCATCGCCAACACACGCCTCCGGACGACTGCTCGTTGGAAAGCACCGTGCCCTCTCTAGGACACCAGTTGACTGCCGATAACTTCTTGTAGGCGAGTCCGCGCTCCAGCATCTTCAGAAAGAACCACTGGTCCCATTTGTAGAAGTCAGGCCGGTGTGCAGCGATCTCGCGCGACCAGTCGTAACTGATCCCCAGGCGTTTGAGTTGGCCCCGCATGTGCGCAATATTTTCTTCCGTCCAATCGCGCGGGTTAACGCCTCGTTTGATGGCCGCTTGTTCGGCAGGCTGGCCAAAACTATCCCAACCAATCGGGTGCAACACGTTGAAGCCTTGCAGACGTTTGTACCAGGCCAGGGCATCGCCAATCGAGTAGTTGCGAACGTGGCCCATGTGCAGAAAGCCCGACGGATAAGGAAGCATCTCAAGTGCGTAAAACTTCGGGCGCGGATCGTCGTCGCGCGCTTCGAATGGATGGGACTGCTCCCAGTGCTGCTGCCACTTTTTCTCTATCTTTTCCGGAAAATATTTTTCGTCCATTTTCGTTTTCCCAGGGGTGACTACACTTAACATGAATCACGAAGAATTCGTAACACAAACTGTTAGTTTTAGCTTTTGATCGTAGCGCAAACTGTTAGTTTGCGGCTCGATGTAGAACAAACTTCGTCTGGTTTGTTGTTCTGCTTGTATTTGGTTGAGCTTCGCCGTCCTGCTAGGCCGCGCAATAGAATGCGCAGCGCAGAAACGGCACCGTTAGGAGGAGTTTGGTAGGTTGTTTATATCGAAATTTCATTTCATCGCCAGTTTAAAAAATGCTTGCGAAGTTGTCCACAATCGCAACAGGTTCGATCTTACGCGCTCTTGCGACGATGCTCTTTCATGTAGGCTCTCAATAACGAATTGATTCTGGTCTGGTAACCTCGGCCTTGTTTCTTATACCAATCGACGACATCAGTATCTATCCGCAGCGTTAACTGCTTTTTGCGCGGGATCGGTTTAAAGTTTCGCCGCAGAACCCCACGAGCGAACATTTCCGGGGTGATCTCTGGAATGTCCGAGAAATCTATATCTTCGTCCTTCATGGCATCTATGCGTCTCAAGTCAGTCTCGCCAATCTTTGACTTCTTCGAAGTAGATGCTTTCTTCATTCTTTGATGCCTTCCTAGCGGATATGATTCGTATCGCCTCGTCTGTTTCGGTATGGACGATAGCGACTACTCTTCCCCATAGTAGGCCCAAGGTGAGAAAGCGTATCTCGCCATAGTTAAACCGATCATCGAGAAAAGTAACTGTCTTCCCTGCAAAGACTACCCTCGCTGCAAGAAAGTCGATTCCGTGTCGACGGATATTACCCCGACGCTTAGCTTCGTCCCATTCAAACCGCATAAGCAGTGTAGTTACGAATTGTAGTTACGTCAAACGGCCTGAAGGAAGGGTGAATACCTATCAGTGCGCGATGATCCTAGCGGTGTTAAGCGGAAGTTCGGTGGGTGACGAAGCGCTAATTATCGACGAAAGAGCGGAGCATCTCAAGATTCTTTAGGTCCGCGCGCGGATCGTCATACGGCGTTTCCAAAATAAACGCGGCGTGAGCGAGTTTGGGGTGTTGGGCCACGCGGCGAAGGGCATCGCTGCCGATGTGGCCTTCGCCGATATGCCAATGCCGATCAACGCGCGAATTGTAAGCCGCGCGCGAGTCATTGAAATGGATAGCGCGGACATTTTTGGTTCGGACGGTGCTTTCCAGTTTCTCGATCAAAGCCGTGAGCCCGTCTTCCTCGCGAATGTCGTAACCCGCGGTGAAGGCGTGGGCAGTATCAAAACAGACGCCCAACGGCAGCGTCGGACATGCATCCATGATTTCGTGCAGGTGCTCGAAGCGATGACCAATACACTCGCCTTGCCCGGCGGTGTTCTCCAAAAGAATTCGCAGCTTACCCAGCTCGAGTCGACGGCAGGCAAACTTCAGACTTTCAATGCAGGTTCGAATTCCATCCGCCTCACAGGCTCCGCGAGCGCTGCCCGGATGAACAACAAGGTAATCGGCGCCGATTAAGAGAGCGCGCTCAAGCTCTTCACGGAATGAAAGACGTGACTTCTTCAGCATCAACTCATCAGCAGCCGCGAGATTCACAAGATAGTTGCAATGGATGGCAACGGGTTTGAGTTTGGTAAGCCGGCGTGTCTTGCGAAATAAAGCAATGTCTTCAGCGGTAAGTGGCTTTGCCATCCACCCCCGAGGATTGCGCGAAAAGATTTGAACGGTGTCGCAGCCCGTGTCTCTAGCAATGATGAGGGCGTTGTGGAGTCCACCTTTGATGGGCGCATGAAAACCGATTCTGGGAATGCGTTTCTTATTAGTTACTTCCATCTTCAAGACTGCCGGATTTCTCTAAGCTTCGGTTCAGCGGCTTTGCCGCCTTCCGTGCGGAAAGGCTCTGCCTTTCCGGGAACGCTCCTGAAGTTTTTGCGAGGCTGCGCCTCGCGAACTTCGAGGCGGAGCCTCGAAAAGGAGAAGGATTAAGCGGCCGGTAAGGCCAAGCCTTACCGCACGGATTGCGGCACAGCCGCACTTCACTAATGCTTTGCCACTTGCGCCATAACGCGCAGCATGTTTCCACCCAGAATCTTTTCCACATCGCTGGCGGAATAACCACGTCTCAATAACTCCCGCGTGAGGTTCGGCAATTGCGAAACATCGGCGAGGTCGCTGAGCGTCGATTGCACACCATCGAAATCCGATCCCATACCCACGTGATCCACTCCCACAAGCTTCACGATGTGGTCGATGTGATCAACCAGACGCGTCACAGTCACCGGTGGAAGTCGTTTCGCATACTCGTTTCGCCGCACCTCATCACGCGCCATCTTCTTCCTCACGGCGCTGCCCTTTTCCTCCTCGGAAGCATTCTGGACCAGCGGAGCGATCTCGGCGTCAACCGTTCTTTTCTTCTCGCTCCACCCCGGTTCAATATGCTCGGGATAGAAAATGACGTTCACAACGCCCCCGGTTTTGGCCAGCGCTCGAATCATGTCGTCCGTTAGATTTCGGGGAACGTCCGCGATAGCACGACAGCCGGAATGCGTGGCGATGACCGGTTTAGTCGAAGTGTTGACGATGTCCCAGAACGTCTTGTCGGAAACATGTGAGACGTCAACCATCATCCCGACGCGGTTCATTTCGCGTATGACGTTCTTGCCAAACTCATTCAACCCGCGCGTTTGACCCACCGCATCGCCTGAAGAGCCCGCCCAACTCGTGCTCACGCTCCACGCCGGTGACATGTAACGCACGCCCATGTCGTAATACCGGCCCACGTTCTCCAGTTTCTCGTCGATCGCGTAGCCGCCTTCAAGACCGGTCAAGGCGGCCAATTTACCTTGCGAAACGGTCCGCCGTATGTCCTCAGCTGAAGTCGCGAACTGCCAGATGTCCGGGTGCCTTTCGGCCAGCTCGTGCACAGCAGCAATCTGATCGTCCGCACGTTTCATGGCGTTCGGTCCGCCGCCGCCGAAGAGATCCGGTTCGACCCAAATTGAGAAGAACTGTGCATCCAGCCCACCCTCACGCGCGCGCACCGAATCGAGATGGCCATCGGCGAGCCTCTGCGTCAGGTCCACATTTTCGTCCACCATGCGTTGCGTGGTATCGGCATGCATATCGATGGCGATCGCGCGCCGATGGACCGTTGCGGCATCTGTGGAATTGTTATTCGTTTGAGTCGAAGACGTCACAGGTTGAGTTTTTTCAGTCATGCTGCAGTTGCTCATTACAATTTGAAGGAGAATTAATCCCACCAGGATCAGTAGGAGGATTGAAGGCTTACGATACTTCACCGGAAAGCGCGTAGAATTAGCAATCTCTCTTATTTGAAGAAGCATTTTGATGGTACTTGCTCCAACCTTTTTGAATCAAGCACGCCTTGCAAAGCAATCCAAATTTACTGTATCGTGCCCTGTACCGAATAACCATTGACGCGCTCTGTCCGAACACACAGACACTTCATGTAGAACTGATTTTGAACAGCAGTTTCTGCATACAACTTTTAAGTTAGAGCTTCCTCGCTGCCCGGTTCGAACTGATTTCCTGAAGGAGTAGAACAGCATGTTCTCAAAAGAAGGCAAAGCAAAAGATGTGGCAACTCCCCGCATTTGCGACGTCGTTTGGCATGATGGACAGTTCATCAAATGGAACGACGCGCGCGTACACGTCATGTCTCATGTGCTTCACTACGGTTCAAGTATTTTTGAGGGCATTCGATGTTATGCGACCAAAAACGGACCGGCTGTATTCCGTTTGAAGGAACACATGCAGCGCTTCTTGAATTCGGCAAAGATCTATCGCATGGACCATCAATGGAAGCTAGACCAGTTGCGCGACGCGTCAGTCGAGCTGGTGGATCGCAGCGGTCTGGAGCAGTGTTACATCCGTCCGATTCTGTTTCGAAGCCTCGATGAAGCGAATCCGGCCTTTGGAGTCAATCCGTTTCCCAATCCGCTGGCGTGTTACATCGGTGCGTGGGATTGGGGCAAATACCTGGGCGACGAAGCGATTGAAAAGGGCGTCGATGTTTGCGTGTCAACCTGGAACCGGTTGACCCCAAACTCCATGCCCGCCATGGCTAAGAGTGGCGCCAACTACATGAACTCGCAGCTAATCAAAATGGAAGCGCTGCTCAACGGGTTTGCCGAGGGTATTGCGCTGGATGATCGCGGTTACGTCTCCGAAGGTTCGGGCGAGAACATATTCATGGTCAGCGGTGACGTGGTGCTGACTCCGCCGCTCTCTTCATCGATTCTGCCGGGCATTACACGCGACAGCGTCATCGCCATCTGTCATGAACTCGGCATTACAGTGAAGGAACGCAGTATTCAACGCGCGGCGCTTTATGTGGCCGATGAGTTGTTCTTCTCGGGAACCGCCGCAGAGATTACGCCAATCCGCTCGGTCGATCGGATCACGGTAGGCAATGGCGGTCGGGGAGCGGTTACTGAAAAAATTCAACAGGCTTTCTTCGAAGTCACCAAAGGTGAACGCAAGGCGCCCGGCGATTGGCTTACTTATGTTAAGGCGGCAAAGGGTTCTCAACCAGGCAGCAACGGTTCTCAACGAGCGGCCTCCGAAGTGGGCACGCAGACTGGTCGAGAAACCGAACCGGCTATGAAGTTTCAAACCGCCGCAACTGCAATCGACTAAGATTCTCCAAATTTCGTTAATTAAGGCGGGGCTTGTCCCCGCCTTTTTTTATGATCGCTGCGGGCCCACAAGCCAATTTAATGCGGATATTGACGCTGTTCGTTCTAACGGGCTATATTCGATTCAGCATCACCGGCTTGGTTCCGGCTTGACTGGCCCCGCAAATTCGCCTCCTCGCTACCGTCCCGGCGCAAATATCAACCGACAGTTTCTTCAGGTTCGCGAAAGGTTTCATCTCTTTATGTCCGTAAAAATCGACGATCTGCTACGAGTTGCGTGCAGCCATAGCGCATCCGATCTCCACATCAAGGTCGGAGCATTTCCGGTGATGCGCATCGGCGGCGAGTTGCACCCGGTGGCGGACGCTCCCCGCTTGAAGGCCGAAGACACGCTCGATATGGCATTTGCCATTATGTCCAACCGGCAGAAACAACGTTTCAAAGAAGTGTCCGAAGTCGACATCGGTTATGGCGTAACCGGGCTGGGAAGATTTCGCGCAAACATATTTCAGCAGCGCGGAACCGTGAGCATTGTGCTCCGCGTCATTCCCGATCAGACCAGGAACACTGCACAACTCGGATTGCCGCCGATCATCGATCGGATTACTGAGGAGCGACGCGGCCTGATTCTCGTTACCGGCGCGACCGGGTCCGGCAAGTCAACCACGCTCGCCGCGATGATCGATCGCATCAATGCGCGACGCAGCGGCCACATCGTCACGATTGAAGATCCAATAGAATTTCTACACCGAGATAAAATGTCGTTTGTGACGCAGCGCGAGGTCGACGTCGATACCAGGTCTTTTTCGGAGGCGTTGCGCGGTGCATTGCGGCAAGACCCAGACGTGATACTCGTCGGCGAAATGCGTGACTACGAAACCATCGAGACGGCCTTGACCGCCGCTGAAACGGGTCACCTGGTTCTTTCAACGCTGCACACACTGGACGCTACTGAAACTGTTATGCGCATCGTCTCGAGCTTCCCGTCTCACCAACAAAAGTCTGTGCGTATTCAGCTGGCCGGGATTCTGAAAGCCGTTGTCTCAATGCGTCTGGTTCGCGCCGCGAAGGGCGCAGGCCGCGTGCCCGCAGTCGAGGTGATGGTCTCAACTGCTTTGATTCGAGACTACATAATCAATGAAGAGAAGACCTACTTGATGCGCGAGGCGATTGCCGCCGGCGCTTCGCAGTACGGCATGCAGACTTTCGATCAGTCGCTGTTCAATCTATTCCAGTCTGGACTAATTTCCCTGGAAGAAGCGTTACACAACGCCAGCAACGCCGACGAATTCAAGATGCGTGTGTCGGGAATTCTCTCAGCCGAGCAGGCAATGAACACCATGAGATCGGCACCTGCGGCGCCATCACCTGCACCAGCGAAGCCGGAAATGGAGTTCGTGAAACACTAGATCAGTGAGCAGTAAGCAGTAAGCAGAAATAGTTAGGCGGCAAGCAGATAACCTGCCTGTCGCCTTTTGCCTTCTGCCTTCTGCCTTCTGTTCACTGCTCACTGCTCACTGCTTACTGCTCACTGCTTACTGCTTACTGCTTACTTCTGGAGGGGCTAACGTCGACAACGGCGGTGTGGCCAATCCAAACGTCCTTGGGTTTTCACCAATAATTGCGGCCGCGAAAAATGCTGGGACATAGCCCGAGCTCTCTTTCCGAAACGCGTCGTTCAGCTTGTCGCGATGGGCAAACAAGGTCCAGAAATTTCTCTGATAGTTTTCCGTGCCTCTTAATTCCCGTAGAGTATCCCGGACAAATTCTGGTCCGCTATTGTAACTAAGCAGCACAAGCGTCAGGCTTTCTGAGTCCTCGCCGAGTTCGGCCATTCCATCGGCAATGTATTGCGCGGCAGCAGGCGCCATTTTCTCTACATCACACATGTCCGAGTGCGCAACGCCGTAGTGCCGAGCCGTCTGCGGGAGGAACTGAAACAAACCTTTGGCGCCGTTGCTATTCTCGAAACACGGCCGATACGCCGACTCGATCACCGGCAGGTAAATTCCGATGATCACTGGGACCTTCCGAGCTGCAAACGAACGAGCGATCAAAGGCACGTAAGGCGGCGCGCGCCTATAGACCGCGCTGAGACTCTCATCTCCAAGGTCCTTGGACTCGCCATTTGTGACATAGCGGTCGATGTACCGCTTGATGACCCGCAAAGCTTCATCACTAAGCTTCGCTGGACGCTCTCCCAGCAGGTTGGAGATACGTTGCTCCTGCTCGCTTACGAAAGCGAGCTGCTCATCCTCGTTCATTTCAGAATAGAGCTTTTGAGAAATCGGAACGGCCACATTGTCGGCGCCGCTTACTTTCCCCCAGCGTTGATACACAAAGGCACCAACGATAACTACCAGCAACAGAGCAGCACCCATCAAGAGCCACGAAGGTCGTCGTCGATAAGCTCCAAAGGGGTTCGCGAAGGTGGGCCGTGTGGCTTCGTCTGCTAAGGAAGCGTCGCCGAGGCCTTGTCTGACTCTTTTCAAGTCCGCGAGCAAGTCGTTAGCGCTTTGATACCGCGACGCTGCTTCCTTACGTAGGCATTTGTCGACTATGCGTTGCAGTGTCTTCCGAGACCCATCACGTGCGATCTCAGCATCCCAAATCGCGACCGGCTCTCGTTCGAGAATAGTCACCATGGAATCCATGCGGGTCGCTCCGGTGAACGGCCGTCGCTGTGCCAGCATTTCATAAAGCACAACTCCCAGACTCCAGATGTCGGTGCGTTCATCGACCGAAAGTCCGCGAGCCTGTTCCGGCGACATGTAATCAACCGTTCCCATAACGACACCAACTTCGGTCTGCACAGTCACTTCTCCGGAACGCGGGCGCTCATGTTCAATTAGCTTGGCGATACCGAAGTCGAGAATCTTCACCAGACCGTCGGTGCGCCTCATGATGTTTTCCGGCTTGATATCGCGATGGACGATACCTGCCGCATGCGCCTCAGATAAGGCGGAGGCCACTTGCTCTGCGATCTCCAAGATATCCTGTATCGAAAGCTTGTTCTGTTCAATCAGCTCTCGCAGAGTTGGGCCGTCGATAAACTCTGTGGCGATAAAAGGAATCCCATCGTGCTCACCGACTTCGTGAATTGTCAGGATGTTTGGGTGGTTCAAAGCTGAGGCCGCACGCGCTTCCCTTTGAAAACGGTTCAGCCGAACGTCTTCTACCGCAAAATAAGCGGGCAATATTTTCAGAGCGACCAGGCGATCCAGGCGCCGGTCCCTCGCCAAATAGACTTCACCCATGCCTCCGCCGCCGAGCCGTTCAACAATCGTGTATGGACCGATCTCAACGCCTACTTTGTCTTCCAATACGTCGCCGATGAGCACGTAAGAATCCTGAGCAATAGCAGGTTCTTCAATGAAGTCTCCGGCTTGTTCATGCGCATCAATCAAGGAACCAGCCTCGTTCCTTAATTCGGAATCTCCTGCGCACAACTCTTCTAAAAAGGACGAACGATCCCCCGGCGGGCGGTCCAGAGCCGCCTGTAGCACTTCTTCAATTTGTTGCCATCGTTCAGGAGTCATAGGTAGCAAGGATGAAGGCGGAAGGATGAGGGATGAAAAACATAAGGCCGCATCTGGTCACTTTCATCCTTCATCCTTCCGCCTTCATCCTTCGAAACAGCCACGCCTTGGCAGCGCGCCAATCGCGTCGCACGGTCATTACCGAAATCTCGAGAACTTCCGCAGTTTCTTCCAGGCTCAGTCCGCCGAAGTAGCGTAGTTCAACCACGCGAGCCTTGCGTGGATCCAGGTTTGCCAGTTCGTCTAATGCGTCATCAAGCGCCACGAGTTCAGCGGCGCGCTGCTGAGACATCGCTGCGGTGTCTTCCAGTTGAACCTGCGAAGCTTCGCCTCCTCGCTTGGCGTAATGACGCCGCCGCGCGTGGTCGATCAGGATGTGTCTCATAACTTGCGCGCTTACGGCGAAGAAATGGGCGCGACTTTGCCACTGAATTTTCTGTTGACCCGCAAGACGAAGATACGCTTCGTTAACCAACGCGGTGGTTTGGAGCGTGTGGCCATTGCGTTCGCGCTGCATGTAGCGATGTGCGATGCGCCGCAGCTCGTCATACACCAGCGGGGTCAGTTTTTCGAGCGCGCTGGGATCGCCTTCCCGCCATTCGATTAACAAGCCGGTCAAGTCTTCTGCGCGCACCGTCATCATCATCATCGGATTCTAGCATCGCTTATGCGCCAGGATTCATCTTGTTGCCACATCTTTTGCGTGCCGTATGCAGAACAATCCGACCAATAAAAAAGAATTGGCTCCACATGAACATTTCGGTTGAGATTTCTCGCTTAACTCTATTGGGGGCAGGTTTTGTTACAGTGCTCCTTAGACTCAAAACCAGAAATGAGGGCCATCCATATGAAATTTTCAAAAATACTGTCGTTGTGTCTAGCGATTACGATTTTCTCGATCAGTTACGTCGGAAACGCCGGCGGGCAGACACCTTCCAAGCCATATCAGCAAATGACACGAGACGAACGCTCGGCGTTTGTGGCGAGTGCGGCGCGGCGCATTGCGCGAGAGATGTCGGGAAGCGACTATGAATTCACGCCGGCGTTTGAAGAGGACATTCAGCAGGCCGTCAATCAATATGCACGGCGTATTGGAAACGGCACTGACCGTTTGGGCAAAGGTGACGTGCGATTTGTCTTCGAACGTGGCCATGCGCACGCGCCCGCGCTAATGGCAGCGTTTCAAGCCCACAAAGTCTCTCCTCTGATCGCACTGTACCTGCCGATGATTGAATCTGAGTTCGTCAACCTTCAATCGCCAAACTCTATGGGCTCGATTGGAATGTTTCAGTTTCTACCGAAGACTGGCGAAAAGTATGGCCTCTCTCCGCAGGAACTTTTGGATGTAAACAAAGCTGCCGACGCCGCTGCGCGTTATATCGTCGACAGCCTCGAGACTTTTAAGAACGATCCGATGAAGGAAGCGCTGGCCCTGCTGGCTTATAACCGAGGCGGAGGGAACACAGCACGAGACTTGAAACTAATCGTCAATGAGCAAAACAAACAATGCAGCGTCTGCGCTCTCTCGGCACAACGCAGCAAACTCGACGACACGTTTCGATCGGAGAGTGTCTTCTACGTGCCACGCTTTTTTGCTGCCGCTATCGTGGGAGAGAATCCGGAAGTTTTCGGACTGCAAATGCGCCCGCTCTCATCGTATTGAACAGCGCCGGCTCAATTGATACGCAGCCTTCGCATAACCCGCACGCCATTGCGCCAGTCCTCGTTGATATCGAAACGATAGATCTCGATGTCTGGCGCGATGGTGCGCGCGAGCGTGTTGAGCGAAGCATGCACTCGCAGCGTCGGCGCCACCAGGTAGATGAGTGGAGGCTCATTGCTAATTTTGCGCTCGCCGAATAGTTTTGCGCGCGTGATGTGTCCGCGACGACGATGCGCTTCCACACGTTGCCAATAGTCGGCTCCCTGCAAAACATGCTCGCGATCTTCGGTAATCTTTAACTCGATCACAGCCAGTCGTCCGTCGTGCCGCAGCGCAAGCAAGTCAATCGGGCGAACACCCGACACACCACCACGCGCGATCCGAAATTGCGCGTAAAGCGGCGCGATGATCAGTCCCGGGTCTAGCCGCGTTATGTCGCGACGCAGCAGCGATTCAAGCCACGCCTCACCTGCGTTCCGATAAAGCGCATTATGATGGTCGGCAGCCTCAGAAGACCGGTGCACTACCAGATCGCTAAACAAACTCGTCCATTGGTTCTCTGTTGTCCGATCAAGCATGCGTCGTCGTGAGCCTTCTACTCCAAACCACACTCGCTCCGTTCCCATTACCTTTCGCACACGCGCAAACGGCAAACCGAGATAGCGAAGGGTTTCACCATGCCGCGCATGCACTACGTCGATAACGTTTGGCGCCAGACCAATCAGCCGCTCCGTCACTTCACTTGTTTGCGGATCTGATATCGGTGGAAACCGGCTCAGACGCCTCTTCCAAAGGTCGTTACGTGTGGGAACGAGTACCGGTGTTAACTCCGCGAGCGGACTGTCAACTTCGAAGACAACAATCACATGTTGCAGGCTCTGACGCAGCAAGGCCACACGTTGAACCACTGGCTTTGCCAGAACACTCTCTACGATCAACCAAAGCTGTTGAATGTAAGGAGGACGCACTCGTTCACTGGTTCGTTTGAACCACAGCAGTGCTGCTGCCAGAAAGGCATCTGCATCGCTGGCTTTGCTTGACGCGACACTGCCAGTGACCGCGATACGCTGGTGCCTTTGCCGCAAAACGATTCGCGCGTATCGCCCCGGTTGTCCGCGCCGTGCCCCGGGGCTCAGTGAAGCTCGTTCAACTTTCGCGCCCCCCTGTATGGAACTCGCGAGTTGGGCCAACGCCAGGCAGCGCGCCTGTCGCGCAGCCTTTACGGTTAGAGCGATGGAGTTGGCAGAGGCACGTGGTACGAGTTCGATCAGGGGTCGCTCTGCGCCCATTCTGCGCGACGCTTGCAGCGTCAGTTTCTCGCCATTCCAGTCACAACTAAAAATCTTCCAGGACCGACTGCCTTTTTCGGTCCAGCAATTGAGAATCAACCTTCCATGCGCGACTCCGATTTCCAACTCTTTGCGGGCAAGAGACTCCGTGTTGCCGCCGCTGAGTGTAAAGAACCACTCCGGATGCGCGGCGAAGAGGTCGGTAATTTTGGAGTTTGCCGCTTCCACGCGCGCGGGCGTGTTGAGTCGCTCAGTCATCGCTTAATTATGGTAGGCGACATCGACAGCCCTGTCGGTATGCTCCAGCGGATTGCGGATTCCGTGAGGATGCAAGAATTTTAGCTTGAGAGGTACGGGCCACAGTTCTATCTCTGTGTAGACTCCGTGTTCTCTGTGCCTCTGTGGTGAAACGGTCACTATAAAGATTCACCACAGAGGACACAGAGTACGCACAGAGATTGTTCGAACCAGACCCTCTAATTTTACGCCCGCATGCAACGCTGAGGTGGGTGTGCTACCATTTTTGGTCAAACAAAATCACATCAATAACAC
>JALZOO010000304.1 GCA_030913905.1 Acidobacteriota bacterium | reverse complement strand
GCATTGAGTGGCGTTCGTTTGAGCTCAGGGGCGACTGCAGTCACGCGCGGTTTAGACCAGGACTTACCCGGGATTTCGTTCAAAATAATGCGTAAAAAGGGTGAAGCCGCAAACTAACATGCAGCGTGCGGGGCGTCAAGCGAGTGAATTGAAAGGGTCGGAAGGGTTGCTGGTCACCAGCGCCTCGGTTAGTCGAAGCACGTCAACTCCATGGAGTGCGGCGGCCTGGCGCCGCTTTGGCCTAACGTGATCTGACGCCGCATTATCGATAAGCACTCAATCCTCAGGAGGGTCTGATAATTTATGAGAAACCAAAGCGCCGCCAGGCCGGCGCACTCCAGGGGGTTGAATGCTGCCTACGCAGGAGAGCAAGAGTTAATTGGCGGGAGTTAGAAACTTCTGTCGCGGACGTCGACCTTCTGAACGCTGAAGACTACTCGCATGGTTCCGGGGCGACGGTCTAACGAAGCTGGCACGAAGGCAGCACTTTGCCTAAGAGCCACTTCAAATTCTGCGAGCATTCGTTTATCGCGCGGCGCCTGAACAACATCTGCAAGCGAGGCCGATCCGTCGCTGAAGACGTCAGCGACAACAATCATGTCGTCAGCGTCCTGATAGGAATCTTCGAGCGGATGCGCATAAGAACTGGTGAGAACAGCAAGGGCTCCGCCGGGATCCAAACTCGGTGACTGCTCAGCAAAGGGAGCGCGCTTCGCAGAAAAATCAGCTGGCGATACAGGCAGATTCAGGTCGTATGCCTGAGCTGGTTGCCACGCCACAAGCGTGTTGTTTTGCCGGGCCGCGCGTTGCAGTGCTTCAAAATGTGGACGCAGGGCCACGAACATAGACACGAAAAGCAGGAGCGATGCGAGGGAACCAACGCCGTAGGGCATCAGTCTCGGCTCAAGCCACAGCGCAAGGCGCTCGCGTATTGAAGGTGAAGGAGTCTGACGGCGAGCAGCGGCTTCAATCATCAAGGCATCGGTGATTGAGGACGCCAAACCAGCCGGAGCTACGGGCCGACTTAGTTGACGCAAGCTGCGAGTTACTGAGCGCAACTCCGAGACATGCGCGCGGCAAACAGGGCACTGATCGAGATGCTCATCAATACCCACGCGAATAGGTAGTGATACGACATCATCGATGTACTGTGAAAGCAGTCGTGTTGTTTCTTCGCAGCTCATAAGCAGCATTTCCGATTTTCAATTTCCAATTGCCGATTTAATCCTTCTCCACTGAACCTCTCTGAAGTCGGCAATTGGCAATCGCCAATTGGCAATGTCTAATGGATGGCCGACCGACCCCGGCTGCTCCTTCTTTACGAGGAAGCAACTTCGACCAGGTCATGGCGCAAAGTAACTCGATGATTTCAAGCGACGCTTCAACGGGTGTTGCTGGCCACGTTTCAAATTCGCTCTTGTCTTAAGTCACCGTCCACCGGAGGCCCGCCGTTTTCTCACTTCGACCCATTTGGCACCGAGTTTTTGTGAGCCGGGGCGGGTCGGCCATCCAATCCGAAATTTACAAAGATCCTTCTAACCTGCGACGCAATTCCTGACGACCACGAGCCAACCTGGATTTCACTGTGCCCACATTGATTTCCAGCGTCGTGGCAATCTCCTCGTAAGAAAATCCTTCGATGTCTCGAAGTATTACTGTTTCCCGATACGCTCGACCAAGCTTTTGCAAAGCCGCCCTCAAAGCTGATTCCCGCTCCCTCGCCAGAGTTTGTTGCTCCGGGTTGTCGGACGATTCAGCCAGCTTCTCAACTAAGGCCTGGCTCGAGTCACCGTAAGGCGCATCGAGAGAAATCGTTGAGTCGCGTCGGCGTCTACGCCACCAGCGCCATCTATTGCGGGCCTGGTTGATGGCGATCCGGTAAATCCAGGTTCGTAAGTCCGCTTCACCGCGAAAGCGCCCAATGCTTTGATACGCCCGCAGAAACGTCTCTTGCGTCAGGTCGCGCGCTTCCTCGGCGTTTTCCGTCAGGCGAAAGAGCAGGCCGTATATTTCCGGTGACCGTTCGTTGACTAACTCTTCAAACGCTGCGGCCTCGCCTCGCTTTAATCTTTCAATGACCTCCCGTTCGATCATTGGCCGCAAATCGACGGGGGCTGCGGGCGCAACCTGCTCCAGATCCATTTGCCCGCGGAGGGCTATTGGCTCTCCGTAGCTCACTTGTTACCCCCTGGGGCTGGAATCGGAGTAGCTGACGGCCGTTGCGCGATCCCGGACAGTCGGGTGGTTAGACACCACGTGCCTTGCTTTGTTCCCGGAAAAATTCTGTCCACGTTTTCCAATTTCTTCCCCGTCATTAGATGCCAGCTGTGCTCACGGCGCTTCCGAATACTACAAAAAGCCCTGCTTGACAAGCTTTCGAAACGGCCATTAGAGTTACGGTTTCGCCGATCATACACCCCCAAGAACGTAGTTCACCATGTGAACTTGCGAGAAGGAACGACGTGGCCAAATACAAAAAGAAGCGCGCCCGGGAACTCCAACACGATCGCTTTCGCGACACGGCCATCTCCGTTTTTGATCGCCTCGGCAACCGTCTCGAAGGAAAAGGGCGGACAATTCTTTACGGACTGATCGGGTTGGTGCTGGTGGCTGTGCTTGTTGGCGTCTGGATTAGGTGGCAAGGCCGCAAGACCGATGAAGCTCGGCGCGCACTGGGCCGCGCGATAGTTATCGCGACCACTCCAATTGCAACCGCAAACCCCGCTGTCCCTCCGACCGGTCCGACATTTACTAACGAACGCGAGCGCGCCCAAAAGTCAATTGAAGAGTTTCAAAAAGTCGCAGCGAAATATGGTGAGCCCTATCGAAGCGAGGCCCGTTACTTCATCGGCACAAACCTGCTCTACGTCGATCGCGAAAAAGGAATAGGCGAACTGGCTGAACTGACGAAGAGTAGCGTCGCCGAAGTGGCAACACTGTCCAAGTTTGCCCTGGCTCAGACAAAGGCAGCTGACGGAAAGCTCGATGAGGCCGCGCAACTTTTTTCGGAACTGGCGCAGCAGAATAGCCCGGTGATCACCCCCGAGACGGCCAACCTTGGGCTGGCGTCGGTCTATGAAAAGCAGGGCAAGAAAAAAGAGGCTGCCAATTTGTTGTTTGCTATTGTCGATGCGTCCCGGAAAGCGAAGGACACAGACGGAACCCCCCTACCACAGTCTTCGGCGGCCAGAGCGGCTGCGGAGAAACTAGAAAAACTCGATCCCGATCGTTACGCTCAACTGACCCCAGAGGCGCCGACCGGGCAGCTCCCCTTCTAATCTAAATAGACATCCCGGTGGTTGAACTGTTGCGATATTCGAGCGCCGCACCTGGTTTTAGTTAACTGTATCTAGAGGTCTGGATGCTCAGGATGAACAGGATGAACGAGTAGCTTTGTTCTACATTCTAGAATGTATTCAGGAGGTCTGGATGCTCAGGATGAACAGGGTGAACGAGTAGCTTTGTTCTACATTCTAGAATGTATTCAGGAGGTCTGGATGCTCCAACTCAGGATGGACAGGGTGAACGAGTAGCTTTGTTCTACATTCTAGAATGTATTCAGGAGGTCTGGATGCTCCAACTCAGGATGAATAGGGTGAACGAGTAGCTTCGTTCTACATTCTAGAATGTATTCAGGAGGTCTGGATGCTCCAACTCAGGATGGACAGGGTGAATCAGCAGTCTGTTCTACATTCTAGAATGTATTCAGGAGGTCTGCCCCATCGCCAATCTGAAGCATGGATAACTTTACTCATTCGCTCATAGGACTTGCTGCCTCGAAAGCGGGTTTGGAAAAGTTATCCCCAGGCACAACCGCGCTCTGCATTCTCGCTGCCAATGCTCCTGACGCCGACATCGTCACCGCTTTTGTTGGTGGGCGTTGGTTCTATCTTCACCATCACCGCGGCATAACTCACTCGGTTGTGGGTACGCTCGCTCTGGCGCTGCTGCTGCCACTGGTTTTCTATCTCATCGACCTTCTTGTTTCATGGGTGCGCAAACGATCGCCAACCTTCAGGCTCAAAGGAGCGATATTGGCTTCGCTCATCGTCAGCGCCACGCATCCGCTGATGGATTGGACAAACAACTATGGCGTGCGGTTTCTATTGCCGTGGAATGCGCGTTGGTTCTACGGCGATCTTGTCTTCATCCTTGACCCGATTCTTTGGGTGCTCCTTGGTGGAGCAGTATTCCTGGTGACTTCAAACAGCAGGAAACAGATTGCAGGTTGGCTCATAGCGGCTGCCATTCCGACGTTCCTTGTCTTCTTTGGCCCAATAAATCGAGGCGGATTGACCGATCCAACTGTCGTGCGCGTGCTCTGGATATTGGCGATCGTTGCTCTATTAATTCTTTTCCAAAAGCAGATCGGGAAGCGCTGGGGTTTCAGAGTTCCGCAGGTTGCGATCGGAATCGCTCTTGTTTACATCGGCAGCCTGTTTTTCATTCACATTGTTGCGTTGCGCCAGGCAAAACTCGAATCAGCGCGCATCGCTGCCGAAAGATCGGAACAGGTGATGAAGGTGGCTGCGATGCCCACACTGGCCAATCCGTTTCATTGGCAATGCGTGTTTGAAACAGAACGCGCCGCATACCGATTCGAGTTGTCGTTAATTGGTAATGATGGGAGAGACCTGGTACGTCATGAAAAGCCACAGGCATTGAACCCGGAAGCGATCGCGCAGGCTGCTCAAGACCCGCGAACACAAATTTTTCTTGGCTTCGCCCGATTTCCGGTTGCCCGAATAGTGGGTGAGGATTGCGCAAGCCAGACGCTCGTGCAGTTTGCCGACTTACGTTACACTGAGCCCGGTAGTGACAGGGGCACGTTTTCACTTCAAGTGCCGGTCGATTGTCCGGTGAACAGATCTACAGAATGAACAACGCTGACCAGATAAAGGCGCTTCAGGCGCTAACTGAGGTCGCTAAAGAGCGTGAACAACCGCGGACCGGTTTGCGTGTGGCGAGTGTGCGCGTCTCCCCGGGGTCGTATTTTGCCGCAGCCAGCGTGCTCACCTTTGCATCCGTTTTGCTATTGCGGTCCCAACAGGATCTGTTTGCGTTGGCGACTCTAGCCGTGGCCTGGATGATCGTCCCCATTCTTGCCTTGACTGATCGAGTTGAGTTTGATGGAGAGTCCTTGAGTCGTCGTGGACCGTTGCCGTCTTTCCACCGGCTGATCGCCGGCACCCGGAAACGGCTGCGCATCGTGGATTGTGAAAAAGTGGAGACTCAGGCGCTTCGGACGTTAAGAAGAGGCGGACGCGTCAGGTATCGATACCGCACGCAGATCCTGGGGAAGGGCGCGGAGTTCACATTCGCATCAGGCGGGCGACGGTATCGCGAGATGGTGCGACATCTGTTTCCACTGATCCATCACGCCAAGCTCGATCTCCGCACACTGGAACTGCGTGATTATCTCTGCGAACCTTCAGTCCTGAATCATGAGGTCGAAGCGCTACAACTCGCATCCGCCGACGTGCTCGATGGCGCAACACTGGATTTCAAGTTGGGCGGCAAGCGACCGAAGACTACAGCAGAAACTGATTCAGCATCATCAGCGATCGACTTGCAGCGAGCGACGCTCCTGGGCTCGCTGGCCAACAAGCTCAGAATTGCCGGACGGCTGAACGAGGCGCGCGAAGCTTTTCGTCGCGCCTTGATCGTGTTGCCGAGTAATGCGCGGTTAATTTTTGAATTCGCACGTCTGCTGCGTTCGCAGGCGGGAAGTTTGGGCGATGCCAAGTTGCTATTGCGGTCGCGCGCGGCCTTGCGCCTCTCAGCAATGCGGGCGGGAGACGAGCCTGAGCTACTTGCGCTGGTCGGCGAAAGCTTCCTCGAATGGGGAGAAACAACCCGGGCGCACAATAGTTTTCAAAAGGCCATCGATTTGGACCCCGCCAACTTCAGGGCACGGATGGGTCTCGCGAATCTGGCTTTGAGAGAAGGAAAACTGGCGCATGTTATCCATCAGTATCGTGACGCTGCTCGCGCTGCACTGGAAAAGGCACTAGCCGGCTACGCGCGTCGTGAAGCCGATTACTATGCGCGTTTGAACGATGATGACGATTACCTCACTTCAGAACTGCGCCGGATCAATTGGCTCCAACACGCTCTGCGCGTGCGCCGCCTGGCGGCGCGCGTTACTAACGCCAGCATTCTGATCGCGTTGATCGTGCCTTATGTTGACCCTGGTGTGGCCGGGATTTGCTGGTCGCTGGCTTCTTCATCACTCGCCGCGTGGGTCTTCAGCCTTTTCGCAATCAAATACCT
>JALZOO010000295.1 GCA_030913905.1 Acidobacteriota bacterium | reverse complement strand
GTTTGCTGAGGATTGGCTCTCAGTCATCGCTGCAATCTCAGCCCCGAATTTGAGAGCACCTCGTTTTTCACAGACGATCGGGAGACTAAGAGATCAGGTGCTGGGGCGGTACTTTCAGTTATTTTCTTAGCGTTGTGCTTCAATCATCCTTATTGCTCTATCTATGTCTATCACCATTTCTGGGTCTATAGATTCTCCTGAACCGATTTTGCTGATTATCCCGTCTGTAAAGCCTCCCAGAAGAGTCTCTTGTTCTTTAAAATCCTCTCTCGTTAATGGACGTAATGACCGGGCTCTCAAAGTGCGCAAAGCATCCAATGCTGGCTTTGCATCAGCTCCGAGGCAGCCGAGGTATTCGACGACCTTATGTTGGGTCCAGCCCAGGGAGGAATCACTAACTGCCAGCGCAAGCGCTTCGACAACCTCCTCCCCCTTCGCCAACATCTGGATGCATCTCTCAATCGCTGAAACTCGCGCCGGGCCGGTGCCGTTTCTCATACATTCAATAATCTCACACAAGTCTGTGGAGGGATATTTCCGAACAAATTCTACAGCAGTTTCTTTGGCGTTACCCAAATCGAAAGAATGCACACCACGAAGATCCGGCCAATAAGCGAGCTCACTTAAGACACTAATCATCTCTTTGCTGGGACTGGAAGATAAAACGGAATAGACTTGAAGCACTCGACACCAGGCCTTCGCTCCTTCCTGGGAAGGATTCGTCCATGGCTTTGTGGAAAGCAAGAAACTCTCGAGAGTTACCAGATAATTTCTACCAGTCGCCTTCGATTGCGCTAGCTCCCCAGGCTCTGTAGTTGTTAAGGCAGTAACAATAATTTTAGCCTCTTCATCCAGATCCTCAGTTCCTATTGCAGAAATACATTCCGCAACGTATTCAGCCTCTCTTGGGTTAAGTAAGCTTGCCCGTAGAATGGGAGTGGCAGATCTTGCTGCTGGGCCATAGCGCGTCAATGCCTCGATAATGCGCCCCCGTGACCAATCTTTGCAGTTCAATAATGCAGCTGCCAGTGCCGGCACAACAGTCTCTGGATTTCGCCCATGTCCAGCAACAATATTCGCTGCAGACGCGCGGATCCAAACGTTATCACCCTTCAAAGCATTCAAGATTGCGGGGACCATTTCATCGGTTATACCGAGCTGTTCTAATCCGCGTATGGCGCAATAGCATCTTTGCTCATTTGTAGACACACTTAATTCTTCATGCAACAACTTCCTTGCGGTGTCGCCTTGCCTGAGTGTCTTTAGTTGGGTCTCGAAGTTCTCGAACTCATCGCGAGAATAAGGATTTGCACGTAGTAACTTTGCCACCAGCCTTCGCTCCTTTAAGCTTTCAAGCAATGACATGATTCGGCCCTCCTTCTTTTATTAACCAAAGGTATAGCCACCCACTGCACGGTCCACAACACGTCGCCGATGAAAAAGGAAATGAGTATTCTTCAAACCTCAGAGTCAGGGTCCCCGGAGTCCAAGAAAGTTTCCAAGATCAGCCGCGCACGCCGCGCAGATCACCCAGTCCCCTTCGGACTGGGAGCGAACGTAGGAAGCCAAATCGGCGTAGGCTTGCTTGCGGGTCTTGTCTTCCATCGTGAATGCGTTATCGCCAAACGGGTTCCATACTTTCTGGACCCTGACCTGTTCCGGACGACGTCCTCCCGAGGCGTACGGGTCGTAGCCGAAAGAAACGATCCGGCGGAACGCCGACGAGGGAATGAATAGGCAGCCGGTGTCAGCGGCCCAAGCGACTTCGACTCGTCGACATAGGTCACAAAACGTGTTTCGCCGCATTTACGGCCGAAGGCGTCGGCGTCGTGGGATGGCGCCATTGTTTCAATTGGGGAGCGATGAATTCCTTAAGAAACCTACGTAAAGGATCTTTGGTCTCTGGCGCCTCGATCTGCGCTAGTGCGGACTATTGCGCAAACGCATGCGCAAAACGAAAACCTATCCAGTGCCTTGGCGCGCCGGTTCATTTCTTGACTGCGATTGATGCACTGTAACCGAGAAGGTTGGTGACTGTGCCATACTTTTCGAGTTGCATGCGACCGTAGTTGTACTCCGAGTAAGTGATTACATACGACGTCCCGCGTAGCACGAAGGACTGTGTGTCCAGCAAGCGACGACCGGAGTCGGCGTACTTGAGCCGAGTTGTCATGTCCCCCTCCAGAGGGTCACTGCCTCCAAGAATGACCCCACCCGGATCCGTCGGACTGAACGCGACCATCCCACGAATATGGCTGGGCTCGAACGAGTTGTAAGGGGGGCTGCTCTTAAGTCCGTTGGCGCCTTCTGCTGTGTACGCCAGACTGTCACATTGCCCCTTCCATTTCTTCTCATCGATCTTGACCGTCACGGCGTCGCGCTGACCGGCAGCGTTGACCACTTCTAGTCGAAAACCTGCTATTCGATTGGTCGGCATATACGTGATGTTTGTCATTGTCACTTTCATGGGAGCCACTAATTCAGTGAAGACGGCTGGTTCGCAGTCCGCGAAGCCGAGCACGAAGTTGCCGTGCTTCTGGGCGCTGGTAGGAGGCGCCACTCCAAGGAAGAGGGCAAGAAGGAGCTGGAAATACACGAGAGACCTTGTCATGGTCATTTCCTTTCGCTGTTCGATATTGGAGCCCACCCACTTCGGTGCCCACCACAGACTGCTCCTTCTACCAGGATCCAGCAGGCTCCGTTGATGCTGGTCATATAGTCGATTGGGGAAGAGCGTCCCGCCGCTTGCGTCCACCCATTCACCGCCCTACGCTAATTCTCAATACGTTGCCCGCATGAGTTGTCCAGCGCCTACTCCCGATCCTTTTCGTTTGCCATTTTGCCTTCATCCTCTGCCTTAGGCTCATGCGAAATGATTTCAAAGTTTTCCGTTTCATATACCAGTATGGTGTTGCAAGAAGGGCAAGGCTGCTTATACTCCTTCGCAAACCCTGCCGATTCCTTCATTACGGGAATGTTTAGGTTAATCGGTTTCTTGCAGCTTGGACATACCGTAGTCTTTCCTAAGCCAGCAGCGCTTCCAGCTATAAAACCAAGTCCTGCGAGTATTGGGATTCAGTGAGGGCATAACGGTTGAGTTCAGGTGGCCTCGCAAGTCGCCACAACTTGAAGGATTAAGACTTCATGGAGGGCATGCAACCGCGGTTCTCTCTCTCCTGCAACGATTTGTTCGGCGCCGATCGTCACTCGATGCGCTTTAGGAAGGTGAACTCAAAGACGATGTCGTTTCCAGCAGGCGCACTAGGATCGCGCACGGTCCAGTCATAGCCGCCTTTCTCTCGCGCCGCTATCAGCACCTGTACTGCATGAGGCTTGCCGGCCGCGTCGGTTAACGTGCCCTCGCCCGAGAAGCCGGTACCTTCCTTATAGATGAGCTTGAGCTTTTCTAATACTGAAGGGTTGTCGCTCGTCCGCACGTTGAGTAAGTAGCCTTTGCTCGCCACATCGTAGGTGAGCCGTGTTTGAAAGACGGGGGTGTCAGAAGTCACTGGCTTTTAAGGAGAACTCAATCGTGTTTTGATCCGGCTGCCTCACCTCTACTTGTTCTGCCAGGCTTGCAGTGAATCTGCCGCCACTCTCACTGAAGGACATCATGGCCCTCCACTTGCCTACGAACTGCTTTAGCGGTTCCTGGTTTTGGGCTCCGGTCACGGTCAACGTGAATACCGTCACTAGAAAGATCGGTTTTGCGTAAACGTAAGCGTATCTCTTCATTGCATCGTCTCCTTTTCACTCAATGATGGGCGCCGAGACAGTTGACCGGTCCAACGATTGTTGTTCGGCGGCAGAGAACCAAGCGCCTCAGAGTTCTTATGAAATAATCCAATCCAAATCGTCGCAAACGCTTGCTAGAGGGCGACTTGGATGGCAACAGGCCTCATGGAATCGGAAACCATATGTGATTCAATTCAGTGTGTTATAGGGCCAA
>JALZOO010000277.1 GCA_030913905.1 Acidobacteriota bacterium | reverse complement strand
AGCGCTGCTATGACACTGTCGCTAAAGTCAGTTGGAACGGCATGCAATACCGGCGAGACATCGGACGGTTCAACGAGGAAGAGAAGGCAAGCAGTTCAGAGTTCAAGCTTTAGCTTGCCGCTTGGTACAACAACCTAAAGGTTGAACTCTAGACTACAGGCGCTTCTGGAAGGCTGCGCCCGCTACTGTTATACTTCGTTTCACTGTGAAAATCGTATTTTTGAACCCTTCGAAGTGATTCAACGTACAAACACATGCGGGTGGACGTAAGTTAGAGAAAGCGGGTATGGCAGTACACGTTCTCACAAACTGAACCGCTGGAGGATGAGCAAAAATGGGACTGTGGACGAGAATGAAGCGCTCACTGAGGGCTGCTTTTGGCGGGCTGGTCGAATCAACGGAGAACCCTGAACTCATTCTTCAGCAGACGATTCGCGACATGCGCGACCGTGTTCCGGAGCTGAATAACTCCGTCGCGCAGGTAATGGCAACGGAAAAGCTCCTGGCCAAGAGCAAGGAGCGGCTCGAGGCACAGGTCGTCGACATTGATTCCAAAATTCGAGCTTCGGTGAAATTGGGCCGGGACGATATTGCAACTGCCTACATCGGCCAACTTCAACAGGCCCAGGTGGACTTAATCAAAACCGGCCAACAACTGGAGCACGCGACGCTGGCCTCAAAACAGGCGCTCAAGGCGCGCGACAACTACGTGTTGCAGATGCAGAGGCGTACTGCCGAAGCAATGCAGTTGATCAACCAGTCGAAGCAGGCGCGTTTGCAGGAGCAACTGGCGCAGACGATGGAGTCGTTCCAGATTGGCGACGACGCTTCGACGTTCAACGAGATGCGTGACAAGATCGATCGTCGCGCGGCTGCTGCCGAAGCAAAAATGCAATTGGGCGCAGCTTCTGTTGATAACCAGATGCAGGACATCGAACGTGAAGCGATGGACATGCAACTTCAGGACAAGCTGCTGTCTTACAAACGCGACATGGGATTGTTGCCCGCCGCCAGCTCGAGTGCTCCCCAGGCTTTGCCGGCGCGTGGTGAGAGCGGGGGCGAGCAAAGCAGCGAGGTTGTGAATAACGTTAACCGCACAACTTAAACAGCGCTTTTAGTCAGTTGTCATGGTCATTAGTTTCAGTCTTGCAAGGTTATGTCCGAGTTCTCCAAGTTTGACACGAAGTATCTGAAGGAAGCTTTCAAAGAACCCTTAAATTTTTGGGGATTGGCGAGTTTCGCAGTTGTTGCCGCTTTCGTGCAGGACGTTACGCCCTTAGCCGCCGCGTTAGCTGCCGAGACAGCTTATTTGATCACTGTGCCAGCCAGTTCAATTTATCGCCGCCTTGTTGACCGCCGTGAAAAACAGCGGTTGCTGAAGCAGCGCGACCAGCAGCGCGAAGCCGCCATCAAGCTGTTTGATCCGCGAGAACGGGAAGCAGTTGAGTATCTGCGTTGGATGAAGAACCAGATCTATTCAAACTACAAGAAATTCACGGGCACCAAACAGGTTCCTTCAAACATTCAAAGTCTGGATCAGCGTTGGGAAGATTTTGTGGACCTGCTCGACGTTTACCGTCGCCGCAAACATCACCTGCGTTCCATAAATCGCCAGGCAGTGCAAAATCAATTAATCCAGGCGGAGCGATCGGTGGAGCACTCGAAAGACGATCGCGAACGAAGAATTCAACAGGCCAACGTTGAGATACTCAAACGGCGTGTGGCTGCATTCAATGACATCGAGCGCTCGGTGAAATTGGTTGAAGGTCAGTTGCAGTCAATAGAGAACTTCTTTGGTTTAGTTAACGACCAGGTAGTTACCTTACCGACGCCTGAACGTGTTTCTTCTCTCGACTTCGAGCAACTCAGCGATTCCATCGCAATGACGAAGCAGATGCTGGAAGAAACTTCCGATACGTTTGCGGCCCTCGATACCCACAACCGCGGACTCGGCAATTACGAGTTACTCCTCAACAGCTCCTCCTCGAAATAAGCCCCAAAGAATTGAAGACACGGCTTTGCCGTCTGATGTGCGGAAGGTCTTTGACCTTCCGACCGGCTGGATATTGAACTTGGGGCTGCGCCCCACTGAATTTCCGATTAACAACGCGCAACGCGCCGCCGGTGGCCCTCAAAATCCACCCCGAACTGACCATTTATCAGTAGTTTGGTTGTTAAGGTGGAGCCTCAATTGATACACTATAATGCATTGAAAAAAAAGATGACCACAACATATTGACATCGGAGTTTCAAAGGAGTATATTCCGCTCCGCTTGGAACGAGGCGGGTTAAATGGAGCAGCGGCAGGCCCCCCTGAGTTGCTGTCCTGACCAGGTTTTTCGCTTCGAAAAAGCCAACCGAAGTATCCGCTACACATCAAATGATACGGGCGCGCCTACCTTAGCGTAGTCGTAGAACCGTCTTTGAAACTCTCAGATGGCTCGTGTCCCCGGCACGAGAAAGGCAACTAGGATGAGCGCAGCAATTGGCAAAACCCCCGCATCGGGAAACGTATCTTCAACGACCGCCTCGACACCCGCGACCCGTCGCAAAACTCAGCCGCTTGGGCTCAACGCCAAGCGTGTGATCAGCAAGCGATATTCGTTGAAAGATGCCAAGGGGCGTGCGCTCGAGGAATGGCCGGACATTGTGCGACGAGTGGTGGGTCATGTCTCCGCGGCCGAGAAGGACTCGCAGAAGCGCGATGAGTTCTTTGCGGCAATGACCGACGTCATGCTGGCGCGTGAGTTTGTTCCAAACACACCCTGCCTGGTAAATGCCGGCAAGACCAACGGGCAGCTCGCCGCTTGCTTCGTGCTCGATGTGCCTGACTCCATAACCGGAATCATGGATCACGCCAAAGCCGCGGCAACGATTCATCAAACCGGCGGCGGCACGGGCATGACCTACGAGTTTCTGAGACCGCACGGCGCACTGGTTGGTTCCACACGCGGCGTGGCTTCCGGCCCGGTTTCGTTCATGAACATCGTCAACCAGGTGACAGATGTGGTGAAGCAGGGCGGGGTTCGTCGCGGCGCTAACATGGGCATGATGCGCGTCACGCACCCTGACGTTCTTCGTTTTATTCACGCGAAGAACGACCAACATTCGCTGACCAATTTCAACATCTCGGTCAACGTCACAGACAAGTTTTTGAAAGCAGTTGACGATAACGAATGGTTCCAGCTCGATTTTGAAGGCGAACCATGGAATGACCCGATTTACGATCCGGTACGCGATGCCGATTACGTCGTCTATCGCCGGCCGGATGGGTCGACTGTGACTTTTTGCGATCGCGACGCCTTCGTAACCGCGGATCTTTCCAATTGTGCGATCGAAGAGCCGCCGCGCCCGGGCATGGTTTACGCGCCGGACATTTGGAATCGCATTGTCGCGAGCGCGCACAAGTATGCGGAGCCGGGAATTGCCTTCATCGACGAGGTGAATCGCCACAACCACATGATGAAGTCGATGGGGCCGATTTATTCCTGCAACCCCTGCGGCGAACAGTTTCTACACTTCTCCAACTCGTGCAATCTGGGTTCGATAGATCTCGCCAAGTTTTACGATCCGGAAAAGAGAGTTGACTGGGATCGTCT
>JALZOO010000269.1 GCA_030913905.1 Acidobacteriota bacterium | reverse complement strand
GTGTAAAGAACCACTCCGGATGCGCGGCGAAGAGGTCGGTAATTTTGGAGTTTGCCGCTTCCACGCGCGCGGGCGTGTTAAGTCGCTCAGTCATCGCTTAATTATGGTAGGCGACATCGACAGCCCTGTCGGTATGTTCCAGAGGTTTGCGGATTCCGAGATCATGCAAGAATTTTAGCTTGAGAGGGACGGGCCACAGTTCTATCTCTGTGTAGACTCCGTGTTCTCTGTGCCTCCGTGGTGAAACGGTCACTATAAAGATTCACCACAGAGACACAGAGGACGCACAGAGATTGTTCGAACCAGACCCTCTAATTTACGCCCGCATGCAACGCTGAGGTGGGTGTGCTACCATTTTTGGTCAAACAAAATCACATCAAAAACACGTTAACAAACTGGCAATGAAGAACGTCTATCTAACAGCATCCGTGCGCACGCCCATCGGCCGTTTTGGTGGAACACTTTCCGCCTGGAGTGCAGCCGACTTGGGTGTGGCGGCGGCAAGCGAGGCGATTAAGCGCTCGCGGCTGGATCCAGGCCAGATTCAGCAATCGATTTGGGGTTGTGCTCGACAAGCGGGAGGCGGGCCAAACGTTGCGCGCCAAATTACCTATCGAGCCGGCGTGCCTGAGACAGTGCCGGCATTCACTGTTAACCAGGCCTGCGGCTCCGGGCTGCAAGCGATCATTCTTGCTGCGCAGCAGATCATGTTGGGCCAGGCTGATATCGTCCTCGTTGGTGGAACTGAAAGCATGTCGCGCGTTCCCTATTTCGCCGAAGGCGCTCGTTGGGGAATGCGAATGGGTAATACCGAACTGGTCGACGGCATGTATCGCGACGGCTTCAACGATCCATTGTCGGGATTGGTGATGGGCGAGACGGCGGAGAATCTAGCGCAACGTTATTCAATCTCACGAGACGAACAGGACGAATATGCGTTGCGTTCGCAACAACGCGCGCAGGCAGCGATTGAGGAAGGCCGATTTGATTCAGAGATCGTCCGGCTGGAGGTTAAGAGCCGTAAAGGCGATGCGATCGATTTTGCTCGTGACGAACATTGTCGAGCCGGAACAACGAAGCAAGACCTGGCGAAATTGCAGCCGGTGTTCTCCAAAGAAGGGACAGTGACCGCCGGCAACTCTTCGGGAATCACCGATGGAGCTGCGGCACTAGTATTGATGAGTGAACAAGCGCTGAAACAGTCCGGCGCTGAAGCTCAAGCAAGGATTGTCGACTACGAGGTCACAGGCGTCGCCCCTGAAATTATGGGCATAGGACCCGTCCCGGCTATCCGGTCGTTAATCGGCAGGCGGAAGATTGCGTTGGAAGATGTAGACCTGGTGGAGCTGAACGAAGCATTCGCGGCGCAAGTGATTGCCTGCGACCGAGAGTTGCACTTCGATGGGGATCGGCTAAATGTAAACGGCGGCGCCATAGCACTTGGCCATCCGATCGGCTGCACCGGCGTTCGCATTACGACGACTCTTGTTCATGAAATGAAGAAGCGCAACGCAAAACTTGGACTATCTACCTTGTGCATTTCGGGAGGCATGGGTATCGCGTTGCTGCTGGAACGAGAGTAGCTGATTTAAGGTTGAGGCCAACCTCGGCACCCAGCACAGGCATCGGAAGAACTAGTTCCGTTGAGGAATACGTTAAATTTCAACTGGTCAAGTTGGCTGGTACACGCGAAAACAAGAAAGGGTCATAAAGTGAGTAATAGTTTTCAGAAATTATTTGTAGGGACGCTGGCGATCATCGTTTTGCTGTCGGCTCTAGCTATCAGCCAAACGCGCCGCAATCGATCCACTGTTAGCGAAGTGCCGACGTTGCTATCGTCGCTTCCACCGTCTGACGCTGTAGCACTAATCAAAGTTAATCGGGTGCTGGACGAAGTGCTTCCAAAACTTCTGGCCGAGAATCCGGCGAAGGTGGCTGAAGTCAATGATGAGCTGGCGAAGTTTCAAGCGCAGACGGGCCTCGATCCGCGGTCGTTTGATCAAATCGCGCTCGGCTTGCAGTACACCTATCCATCCGAAGGCGTTACAAAGATACGGACTGTGGCTATAGCCAGCGGCACGTTTAATTCAGGCGCAATCGTGGCTGCCGGAAGATTGGCAGCAAACGGGAAATATTTGGAGCAGACATATCAGTCGCAAACGATTTACATCTTTACGCTGAATCGACAAGCGCGCCTGTTAGGCCTGTGGGACGTGAAACTTCAGGATCTGGCGGTAACTTCCCTTGGTGGAAACATGTTGGCGTTGGGAGATCTTGAAGCGGTGAAGGGTGTGATCGATGCGAACAAAACGCGGAAGCACGCGAATCCTGAGTTAGTGGCGCTAGCCAGCCGCGACCCTAATGCAATTGTTGGGTTTGGCGGAAATATTTCCGAAGCGTTGCTTGGAAACCTGCGCATTAGCAATGATGGGTTCGCTCGAGAGTTAACCGCCGTGCGCAAAGTCTACGGCTCGCTTGGAATGACAAGCTCCGATCTGGAATTGATGCTGGCCGCCCGCACTGTCGATACGTACTCGGCGAAAAACCTGGGAGATACGGTTGAAGGGTTGAAACAATTCGGTGGGTTATTTATTAACCGGTTGTCAGCCACGAAAAGCGCCCTAGCGCGAACGGCCCTCAACAATTTGAAGATTACAACGGTAGGCAACGAGCTTCAGATCAGAACCGCTGTGGCCCAGTCGCAGGTAACTCCGCTGATTAGGGGATACTAAATAGCGAAGTCCGACGGGTCGATTTCACTCTCGTCCGACCTGTCGGGCTTCTGCTGAATTAGTTAGTTGGTAGTGGTAGCTGTGGGCGCGGGGCAATCTCAGGCTCGGCTTCTTCCAAACTCGTCAACACGTCCTGATAGATCTTTATCTTTCCATCTTGCTTCATACGCTGCTGAACGGCAGCAATGTAATCTTCGAAAACCTGGTTTTGTCGGGTAGATAGCAACGTCTGCGTTAGCTCAGCTCGCTCACTCGCAAACGCCGCAAGATCCGCATTCTGGCGTTTTACAACACCAAGAATGACATGGCTGTCTCCAACTTTGATCGGGGTCTTTGTTACTTCGCCTGTCTTCAAGGCATAGATTGCTTCGTCAAGCGCGGGGCTGGTTCCCGCGTCACGAAGCGTAGCGCCGAGCTTAAAACCCTCTTCCGTCTCGGCCGTGAAACCAGCCTTTTCCGCGGCAGCCTTTATGTCAGCCGGGCCATTCACCGACGCTGCCAGCTCCTTCGCTTTTTGCTCGAGCTGTTCCGTCGCTCGCTGTTGTTTGACTGCCTCGGCGACTTTGGTCTTCACCTCTTCAAAGTCAGGAACCCGCGGCTCTTTTTTCTCTACCAAGATGGGAACGGCAAAACCACCCTTGATGCCGGTTCGTTCCCCCACATCGCCGGGGTTATTCAATGGCTCTATCGCCGCTTCGAATTGTTGGCTGCTGCCAATCTCCGGCACATCATCGCCGGGTTTGACGAAGGGTGTCTCGCGAACCATGTCAGCCGGCTTCATGTTAGCTTCGGCGGCCAGTTCCTGCGCCACCTTCTGCGGATCCTTCGTCTCTTTCAGCCGGTTCTTGGCACGTTCGGCCAGTTGGGACGCAGCTCCGTAGCCTCTGCGATTGCGCGCCGACGCTAACAATTCCAGTTTCGCCTCCTCGAACGTCTTTGGCACCGCCTCGCCTCGCCGGAGGATGTACCAGTCGCCGGCATACCTGGTCGGGATGTCCGAAATCTGGCCCGGCTCCATGTCCTGGAGACGATCATAAAGACCGTGGACTTTGTTCGGGTCCTTCTTGAATGGCCGCGCCAGGTACCCACCATTTTTCGCGGTGGCCGGATCTTCCGAATTGCCCCGGGCTAGATCGGAAAAAACCTTCTCAGAATTTTCCGGACCGGCGGCAACAGCCTTCGCAATGAGATCCTTCGCCTTCTGTTCTACCTGTGCGTCCAGTTCCTTTCGCGCAACCTTCAAGACAATCTGCTGCGCTTTTACGCCAGCTTCTTTATTTTGAGGTGCCAGCTGGTCAAACTCGTCGCGCAATTCCTTGTCGGAAATCTGTTGCTTTTCACCAGCCTTCGCCTGGTCGAGATAAACGTAACGAATCTTCTTTTGAGGTTCGTGATAACGGTACTGCGTTTTATTCTGTTCGTAATAATTCTTTAGTTCTTCATCAGAGGGTTGAATCTTTTCCGCCAGCTTGTCTGCCGTAATCACAGTGTAGTTAATATCGAAAGACGTATTCTTGCGTTCATACTCCGCCTGAACTTCATCGTCTGAGACAATGACGGAAGACGTGACAAACGCTCTCAATTTCTCGCGCGCAATCTCGTCCCGGATGTTTCGCTCAAACTCTTCGATGCTACCGTATCTGGCAGTGACGGATTCTTTATAGCGATCCAGCCCAACGAACTGGCCCGAGGCATCGGTGAACTGCTTGCGAATTTTGTCAGCGACTTCCGCGTCACTCGCCGCCAGCCCCAGTCGCTCCGCCTCCTGTGCAATCACTCGATCTCGAATCAATCCTTCGAGAAAACGTTTGTTGCCGCCGAGCTGAGCCATACTGATTCGGCCACCAAACATTTGCAGGTAGTTGTCGCGAAGCTGCGCGAGTTGGGCGACGGTAATCTCGTCAGATCCAACCTTGGCGATTACTGCGGTGTTCTTGCTCGCTTCTACATTTCCGGTGCGACCCGGAGCATAGAAGACAATGAGACTGACTGCCATCAAGACTGCGAAGCCGATGATTATGATGCTGCGGGTGCGTTCCAGCCGCCCTAGTTGTTTGAGCATTTTCTTACCTCTCTAGCAAAGGGCGGATTGTAAGGGAGAGGTAGTTAACGGTGCAACCGGAGCACTCTCAGCACGTTTTGGTAAGTCAGCTGTCTGGTTGACCCAAAAACGGAGCCGCCGCCGTTTGAAATTTCGGCTCAATTGCTGCTTTGCAGAGCGAATGTTATTTTAAGTCACACGAATGGACTCGATTGGCAGCTCAACAGGACTATGGATTGGTTTTTCGCTCTTCATCCTTATCATGCTGAGCCTCGACCTCGGCCTCTTCAACCGCAAAGCCCACAGAATCACTTATCGAGAAGCGACTATATGGAGCGTCGTCTGGATCTGCTTAGCGTCGATCTTTGCGGCGCTTGTGTTTTGGTTCCAGGGTACGCTGCGCGGGCTGGAATTTATCACTGGTTATGTAATCGAGCTGTCGCTCTCGGTCGACAATCTTTTTGTCTTTCTACTGATTTTCTCCTACTTCAAGGTTCCCGCCAAGTATCAGCATCGCGTGCTGTTTTGGGGCGTGATGGGCGCGCTGGTAATGCGCCTGACAATGATCTTTATCGGAGCCGCTCTAATAAATCGGTTCCACTGGATCATTTACATTTTCGGCGCCTTCCTGGTCTTCACCGGAATCAGGATGTTTCGCCAGGAAGATGCGGATATCCAGCCTGAGGAAAACTTTATTGTTCGGCTGGTGACGCGCTACATTCCCCTGACACACCAATACGACGGCGAAAAGTTTTTCACTAAGGTGGGCGGGAAGCGTACCGGTACACTGTTGCTTTTGGTTTTGGTAATCGTAGAGGTAACTGACCTTGTTTTCGCGGTTGATTCGATTCCCGCAATCTTCGCCATCACAACCAACACGTTCATTGTTTACACCTCAAACGTTTTCGCGATTCTTGGTTTGCGTTCGATGTACTTCCTGTTGGCGGGCGTAGTTGAAAAGTTTCACTACCTCAAGATGGGCCTGGCCATCGTTCTCACTTTCATCGGCACCAAGATGCTGGTATTGGCGCTTGGGATTCACATTCCTATTTACGCATCCCTTATTTTTGTAGCTGTAGTGCTGTTGAGTTCCGTGGCCGCCTCGCTACTCTGGGCGAAAGAAGCTGAACTTGAATGTGAAGTAGATCTCCCGGAAGGATTCAACCCACCTTTCGAGGATGAACCGCCCGTTCTGCCCGAACAACGCGAAAGCGGTCAACTCTCTGAAGGAGCGCCCGCTGGTGATCCTGAAAATCAAAGCGAGCCGCAACAGGAAGAGACCGAAAAAGTAGGGCGGCGCTGACCACATCCCTGCCCCGTCCGACCCCAAGTGGTTGAAAACTCGCAGCTTGAAGGAGCACTTACCGCTGTGCTAGATTCGATTGGCAGTGGTTGCTGTATCAATGCCGCAAACGGCGGGAAAGCCGCCGCAGAACGCCGCCCCGACTTCACACCTTTTTGAGACTTCAGATCGCCGCAGAGGTGAATTTGAAGCATGTAATAACGTCTCCGTTTCGAAGTTGTCCCTCAGTTCTAACTAAATAGCTTCAAAAGTAATGACCACAAAGACCAGTCGTTTTGTTTTTGATTGGTGGGTAGTACAAAAACGCATTGTCTACCTCATCATCGCACTCATTCTGCTGTCAGGATTTGCTGCCGGCACTGCGCTCTACGTGTGGAAATACGGCAACCCGCTACGAAACGTCGGCACAGGAATAAAAATGCCGGCCGGCGCGAGGTTCATCTCGTTTGAAGGTGAGGTGCGCGTGATTCGCGCGGCGACGCGCGAGACCATTGTGCCCGGAAGCGACACCGAGCTTTACCCGGGTGATACGGTGCAAACACAGGCCACGGGCCGTGCTCGAGTAAGCATGGCGGACGGCTCCACCCTGGTGGTGCGTCCGAATAGCACCATCATTGTTCGAGACAACGCGAGCGGCGACGATGGAAAGAAGACAAACGTGCACGTGGTCGTAGACAGCGGACAAATGTCCGTGCGCACGGAGCAACAACCGGAAGGCACAAACAACGTAGTCGAGACGCCGAAAACGAAAAGCAAACTTGGAGAGCAGACTGGCGCCAGCTTTGGCGTAAACCCTGAGGGCACGGAAGAGATTCGCGTTAATGCTGGTGTGGTCGAAACCACAGGTCGCAGCGGAGAAAAGACGATCCTGCAAGGTGGCCAATATGTTTCCGTCAATCCTTCGGGGACCATTTCGAGGCCGCAGAAACTTCTCGAAATCCCGTTGCCGTCCGAACCTCGCGATTTGGAAAGGGTTTTTGTCAGCGGCCGGGGCTCGGCAAACATTAACTTGAGATGGTTGCGCCCACAGTCAGGGTCCGCCGCCTTTTACCGGGTTGAGGTTGCTACCTCTCCCTTCTTCGTTGCCGATGGCAAAGTCATTGAACGCGACCAACTCGCCTCAACTGAATTTACTGCCAGCGATCTTCGCCCGGGAGTCTACTTCTGGCGCGTACGGGCGACTGACTCCACGGGACAAACGAGCGATTGGAGCGACCCGAAAAAGTTTGTCGTAGCTCTACGGGGCACCGGATCGCGAGTGGCACTTTCAAATCTAACTGCAGAACTGCTCGGTGGCACCGTTTACCTGATTCGTGGACGCGCCGAACCGGGAACGACGATTCGCATAGCCGACCGCGAGACGTTGGTGCCAACCGAAGGTTCGTTTCAACTTCAAATTACCGCGCCGTCCGGAACAAACAGCATCAACGTTGACGCAGAAGATCCACGCGGCAACAGCACTCAATACCGCCTCTCACTCTCGCGAGGTGGCCGCAGTGGTGGCTGAGAAATGTTGCGGAGTTAGATAAGTTCATGTCGAGGCACGTAATACTTCTAACCGATGCCCATGAAGCGCCGGCTTACGAGCTAATCGAAGCCTTGCGCCTCGCGGGCGTGAAAACTTTGATCGAGGGATTGCGCGAAGTGCGCCTCGAAGGGGCCGCGCCGCGCAGCGGGCGCCAGGAACTCGACACGGACTTGGAACAGCCGGTTGCCGTCCTCTATGAAGTTATACCGGGCGCTGACATAGTCGAGCTTCATTCAGCTGTCGAACAGGCCAACCGATCCTGGCCCGGCGCGCCTTTGATTGCTTGCCGCCGTCAATACAGCGCCTTTCATGGACTTCCCTTGCTGAGTCATGACGGGGCAACGCTAAAACGCCTGGGATTTCGCGCAATTGCCGACAAAGCAGCACAATTGCCGGCAATCTTGCATGAAATCGAAGGACACGGTGTCACCGGCGAACTCAAGTTACCGGAGATTGCGCGTCCCATTCCAAGCGTAGGGTCCTTTACGCTTCCCGCGCGGATGAAACCGGCAAATCTTCGCGCCGCCTTCGATCTCGTTTCTTCGCTGCACTTCATCGGCGATCAAAACACCGCAGCACACGTCGCTCTTTCCGGACTGACAGCATTGGTCCAGACGGACCGTTGGACCATCTATCTTGTTTCAGAACCCAAGCCGCCTGACGCACCGGCGCTGGAGGCGATCGCGGTACGAACCGCAGCCGATGAAACTGTAACTAACCAACATGACGATTGGCGCCGCTTGTTAGGTGGAGCTGAGGAAGTTCCGGCTGGATCGGAATCCCGAGCTGCGCGACTCGCCGCTGCCGGCATCGGCACCGTGAAGAAGAAGGAACATTCGCGACACGTCGTGGCGGTACCTCTTATTAGTGGCGACAGAATTCTGGGCGTGCTCGAAGGCATACGCAATCGCCACTCTTTCAAGAAATCGGAAGTCGCAATCCTCGATGCACTGGCCCGACCAATTGCTTCCGCCCTGGCTAACGCGGTGCGAATCAGCGAAGCCGAACGACTGTCTCAAACGGACGATCTGACGAAGTTGCACAACGCGCGATACCTGCGACAGTTTTTGCTAAACGAAATTAGACGAGCGCGCCGCTATGGTTCCAGTGTTACCGCTTTATTTCTCGATCTCGACGATTTTAAGCAGGTAAATGACGCCCACGGCCACCTCGCCGGCTCACACGTGCTAATGGAAATGGCTGCGGTAATCCTATCCTCCATCCGCGACACCGACGCGGTGGCTCGTTATGGCGGGGACGAATTCGTGATCGTGCTGCCTGACACGGGGATCGAGCTGGGCGGCACCGTAGCTGAGCGCATCCGGGAAAAAATTGGGAAGCATCGGTTCAATGCGGGCCGGAATCTGAAGTTGTCGTTGACCGCCAGCTTTGGAGTTGCCGCCTTCCCCGAGCACGCTTCGTCCCCACAACAACTGATAGCCTGCGCCGACACCGCAATGTACGAAGCAAAGGCTGCAAACAAAAACTGTATTCGGTTCTCTACTGCGGTTGGTCGAAATGGCAGAGTAAATGCGGACATGAACGTGCCTGCCAAGCTATTGGAGGCGGATGACGAGAAGGCCTTTTCGTGATGGCGCAAACATTGAAGATAGTCTATCTTGTTTGTGCGGTAGGCACGGCTCGGTTTTGATGGAAGTTGATGGCTGGTAAGTAGCTCGGTGAATCGGCTAATTTGAGTTCGCAAGAAGCTGCACCTTCGGTATTTATCTTTACCATTAGCGACATTGTTAGTGGCCCACCCCACCGACGCTTCATTTTTACATCCACGGAAGAGACAACTAGATGGCTTTCAAATCGATTTTTAGCCTGTTTTCCAGCGATTTAGCGATAGATTTGGGAACGGCAAATACGCTCGTCTACGCCAAGGGACGCGGTATCGTGGTATCGGAACCTTCCATAGTAGCAATCAATAAGATCACCAATCAGGTTGAGGCAGTGGGACGTGACGCGAAGGAAATGCTGGGACGTACGCCGGGCAACATCGTTGCCATTCGTCCGATGAAGGACGGTGTCATCGCAAATTTCGAAGTAACTGAAAAAATGCTTCAGCATTTCATCCGCAAAGCTCACAACGGAAAAACGTGGGTGAGCCCGCGCGTTGTTATCGGCATCCCGTCGGAGATTACACAGGTGGAAAGGCGCGCGGTTGAAGACTCTGCTTATCGCGCCAAGGCTTCTGAAGTTTATCTGGTTGAAGAGGCGATGGCGGCTGCCATCGGCGCCGGCCTGCCCATAACCGAACCGCATGGCAACATGGTGGTCGATATCGGCGGCGGCACTACTGACATCGCGGTCATAAGTTTGAGCGGCATCGTTTACTCGCGCGCCGTTCGCGTGGCTGGGAACGAGATGGATGAGGCAATCATCTCCTACATCAAGCGAAAATATAATCTGCTGATCGGTGAAAGAACGGCTGAGGCGATCAAGATTGAGCTGGGATCTGCTTACCCGCTTGATGAGCCGCTTTCTTATGAGGTTAGAGGCCGCAACTTGATCGAAGGAATCCCCAAGACCATTACGATGACCGACGAAGAAGTTCGCGAAGCCCTCGCCGACTCCATCTCGACGATTATCAATGCAGTGCGAGTCGCGCTGGAGCGAACCCCTCCGGAGCTCTCGGCCGACATCGTCGAACGCGGCATCGTTCTGACTGGCGGAGGCGCCTTGCTGAAGAACCTGGATAAACGACTATCGATCGAAACGGGATTGCCTGTCTCTCTCGCCGACGATCCGCTCGCTTCCGTCGTACTCGGAACAGGCAAAATGCTTTCCGACTTCGATCTTCTCAAACGAGTGAAGTGGGAAAACACGATGACCAGTGGGATGTAAGAAAAAGCGGTGAATGGTAAATGGTGAATAGTAAATAGAAGACTTTTTCATCACTCGATCACCATTCACTATTTACCATTTACTATTTACCAACTCATGGCCGCCACTCGAACGCAAAGAGAGATTCGCCAGCGAGCACCTATTTGGCTCGTGACGTTGCTGTTCGGCAATCTGATAATCATGGCGTTCTACGCACGCGATAATTCGACAAACCAGCCCTTGTTTCGAGTCTGGGTCCAGGCTGCCGCTTCGCCCGTCCAGAGTGTGTCGACGAAAGCGGGAGGCGCCGGTTCCAGCCTAATCAGTCAAATCGTTAACTTTCGCAGCACCGCCACTGAAAACGAGCAGTTGAAACAACAACTGGCGCAGACAGAACTGGAGCTGCGAAACGCGCGGCAAGCGGCGGCGGAAAACGAACGCCTTAAGGGTCTTCTCAATCTCAACGAACAGACGACCTACGACAAGGTTTTCGCGCGAGTCATTGCCCGCGATTCGTCGGCCTGGTTTAACACGATAACAATCAATCGCGGCAGCTCTTCGGGAATCGCGCTTAACATGCCCGTCGTTACTGCCGGCGGAATAGTAGGGCGGGTAATTGCCGTCAGTCCCTGGACAGCGCAGGTGATGATGATTACTGACGAAAAAGCCGCGGCCGGTGCGATTGTCGGGCAGTTGGGCGGATCGGGCGCACTCGGTTCCGTAAGCGGTTTGGGCGAAAACGATCTCATCGAGATGCGTTACGTGTCCGGACTACAGCGAGTGGCGATTGGTGATTACATTTTGACCACCGGTCAGGACGGGATCTATCCGCCAGGCTTGACCGTTGGTGAAGTCGTCGATGTGAAGCAGGGTACTGCCACGCAGGCCCATCAGATCTTTATCAGGCCCGGCGCACGATTGGACCAACTGGAGGACGTGGCGGTGCTGTTTTATCATGCACCGCAGAGGCCGGCCCCGGAACAGGCGCTGCCAAACGTAGATAAGTCCAGGAAGTAAACGGCCATTGGCGATTTCCAATTGCCAATTTCCAATTTGATTACCCCCCTGAACTCGGCGATGTCACATGAGGAAGTCTTGAATCGGCATTCGGCAATCTGAAATCGAAAATCGGTCATGCCTCAGCTTAAGATTGCGGCAGTTCTCGCCGTTGCCATAATTCTTCAGTTGTCACTAAGGGCTGTTTGGTCTCCCCTCTCTTACATTGACTTTCCGCTGGTGGTGGTCGTTTATATCGCTTTGCAACGCCATGCGTGGCAGGCGCTGATTGTCGGCACAGTGGCGGGGTTAGCAGTTGATGCGGCTGGCGGCGGACTTATCGGCGCCGGTGGTTTTTCGAAAACGCTGACGGCTTATCTGATTTACTTTGTCGTCACCCGAGTTAATCTTGAAAACACGTTGTTGAGAATTCCGGTACTGGCAGCGGCGAGCCTCGTTGACTCGGCAGTTTATGTTTTCTGGCACCGGTCACTCGGATATCCGCCGAGTGCGCCTTTCGTCCAAACAATGTCCTATAAGCTGATCGGAACGACGATCGTTGGAACGTTTGCACTATTCTTGTTGGACTCCATTTTCACGGAACGCGGGCGGCAGCGGCGAACGTTTGCCTCGCGCCGCAAAGGCGCACGACGCACAGGCCCGTCGCGAAGATAGATTGCTCGATGGCGGCCAACGGTCTGCCATCGACGTTCGGTTTTTTGAAGTATGAAATTCGAAGACTCCTCGCAAAATCTCCGGGTTAGACTTTGGGTCGTCCAGATCCTGGTAGTTCTTCTCCTTGCGGTTCTCGGAATCAGGCTCTATTACCTGCAACTGGTGCGCGGCCGCCACTATGCCGAGATCGCACAAAATCAGCGCATTAGACTCTTGCCGATTCCCGCACCGCGCGGTGTCATTTTCGATCGTGACGGAAATCCCATAGTCGACTCGCGTCCGATCTACAACGTCATTCTCTCCCGCGAAGATTTGAAGGGTCGCAATCTCGCCTCTCTCGTAAGGCCGTTGGCACAATCGCTTGCTGTCGACGCCGACATCCTGCGTGATCGTTTCGATCAGATAAGTTCGCAACCGGCTTTTGAATCAATCCTGGTGAAGCAGGACGCCTTGCCGGGGGACATCGCCTGGGTTGAGGCCCATGAACTCGAATTTCCTGAGTTAAGAGTCGAGCAACAGCCCCAACGTCGTTATCCTGCTGATGGTTTGCTCGCCCACGTGCTCGGCTACGTCGGTGAGATCGGGCCTGAGCAGTTGAAGCAACCTTTCTACAAGGACAAAGGACTCAAGCCGGGCGATCTGATTGGCCAGAGCGGACTCGAACAAACTTATGACGATTATCTGCGCGGCAAGGACGGTTATAGAAAAGTCGTAGTAGACAGTCGCGGTCGCATTCAGGATGAAATTGCAGTTGTCCCACCGCAACCCGGTCAGGATCTGATCACGACTATTGACCTCGATCTGCAACGCGTCGCCGAAGAGCAATTGCGAAATTCCGCAACCAAGCGCGGCGTGATAGTCGTCATGAATCCGAATGACGGCGAGATACTTGCGCTCGCTTCCGCGCCTTCTTTTGACCCAAATCTTTTTTCGGGCCGCATCAGCACCAAAGAAGGACGCGCCGAATACAACGCATTGCTGAATGATCCTGAAACTCCGCTTCTCAATCGCGCCGTGCAAAGCCGCTATCCGCCAGGATCGACGTGGAAGATTCCGATGGCGATTGCGGGATTGCAGCAGGGTGCGATCACCCTCGATCACTCGAACCTTGTTTGCGGCGGCGGCATCACGGTGGGCAACAAGTTTACGCGCTGCATGGGAAATCACGGAACGCCGGATGTGAAGGCCGCGATCACACATTCGTGCGACGGGTATTTCTACCGGCTCGGTTTGAAAATGGGCCTCGAGGGGATCGTGGCCATGGTCGACGAATTTGATCTGAACAAGAGGAGCGGGATCGACATACCCAATGAGGTTGTTAGCTGGACGCCTTCTCGAGAGTTCAAAAGACGGATGCAACCTCGGAGCCCGGAATGGACAGACATTGACACTGTCTACTCTTCGTTTGGCCAGGTTTATGACGTGATCACCCCAATCGCTTTGCTGCGGACAATCGCAGGCATCAGCATGGGTGGCAAGCTTTACGTTCCTCATTTTCTGAAGGAGTTAAAGCCGGTGGGTCAGCCGGGGACCGCCGAGTATCGCCCCAGCCGAGGCTTTCAAACTGCAGACTCGTCGCGACCGAATCCAAAAATTGTGGCGATTCCCCAGGATATTCACGACGTAGTTGTTGAAGGAATGTGGGGTGTCGTGAACGCCGGCGGTACAGGCGCCGGGATACGCATGGCGGGCTTCGACATCGCAGGTAAAACGGGAACGGCGCAAGTGGTCGGTCTGGGCAAGGACGTTGGCAAGAATAAAGATCATTCGTGGTTCGTCTCTTATGCGCCGGCCTACAAACCTGAGATCGCACTGGTAGCAATCATAGAGAACTCCGGTTTCGGAAGTCATCACGCGGCGCCCGCAGTTCGTAAGGTCTACGACGTTTACTACCGCAAGACCCGCCATGCCGAGCCTCCCGGCGCACTGCCTATAGCTAAAGGCAACGGCGATAGACTGCCGAAGATCGGTGAACGAGCCGATTCGGCTGCTTCAAACTCTCGTGTTCAGCTGGCAACTAATTGATATTGGCAACTCAATCGGTTTGATTTAAGCGATGGTAGCGAGAATTCAAAAAAAAGGTCTACGGGATTTTGATTGGCTGTTGGCGTTTCTGGCGATTGGCATCGTTGTCTTTGGTACGATCCAGATTCGTTACGCACAACCAGCCGAAGGTTATTGGGTCAAGCAACTGATCGGACTGGCCATCGCGGTGGTTGCAATGCTCGCGGTCGCTCTGAACGACTATCGCAAGCTGATCAATTTCGCGCCCGCCTTCTACGTCTTCGGGCTTTTGCTGCTGGTAATCGTTTTGATTCCGGGGATTGGTCTGAAGATTAACGGGCAGCGTGCGTGGATCAAGGTCCCCGGCATCGGCCAGTTTCAGCCATCGGAGTTTGTAAAAGTCACCACCGCTATGATGCTGGCGCGCTACTTCGGTAGACATCGAGTCGGCGCGCTCACCTTGAAAGAAGTGGCGGTTGGTGGATTAATTCTGGCGCTGCCGATTTTTCTGATTTTGCTGGAACACGACGTCGGCTCAGTCCTGACGTACATGCCGATCCTCTTCGTCGTGCTTTTCCTATCTGCAGTACGTATCCGCTATGTCATAGCTTGCGCGCTGATGGGAATTATTCTGCTTCCCTTTGCTTATTGGGTCGGAGTAAAGACGGGATTCGTGAAGAACTATCAGCAGGAACGCATTAACGTGATCCTCGATCCGGAAAATGCGGATCGCCGCGGGTTTGGTTACAACACGTGGCAATCGATTTTGACCATTGGTGAAGGCGGATTGCTCGGCGCTGAAACGTCGTCGGCCCACTCGCAGAGCAGCCTCAAGTTTCTCCCCGAGCCGCACACTGATTTTATCTTTGCAGTGACGGCCGGTAATGCAGGTTTTGTCGGCTGCATTATGGTCCTGTTTGCCTATGGCTTCTTACTCTTCCGGCTAATTGCCGGCGCGAAACGTGCGCCCGATCGCATGGGAATGCTCGTTATCATGGCAATTGTCGGCGGCCTCACGTTTCAGATCTTCATTAACGTCGGCATGGAGCTGGGTATTCTGCCTGTTATTGGCGTGCCGTTGCCGCTGATGAGCGCTGGTCTGGCGTCATTGATCGCAACTTTTATCGCCATCGGATTTGCCATCAGCGTTCAATTGAGAAGGTTTGTTAACTAGTTAGCTTCGTGGTTTTCGCTTCCTTCGGTTATACTGGGCTCAGCTCGCCGCCTGAAGGTTCTCGTTCAACGCATTACGCATTAAACGACCTTTCACATGGAAACAGCATGAAGCAGCTCAATTGAGAGCTCCGTGCTCCTAAGAGCGAGACACGAATTTTTGCAGCCGTCCCAAATTTGACGGCATACCATCAACTTTTTAGGTTAGCCGCTCCGTTGGCACCAAGCCACGGAAAGCGCGTGTCGGGATGTAAATCCCGTTGACATCCAGAAGAAAAGCGACAGGTCGCGAGCACATCCATTTGGGATGTTCTAAGCCTGCATTGTTTCAATGTACCGGCGCTCCCTGCTGCAGTTTTACTTGTCCACGCGAAGCGGCTAGTTAGGGTCTTTTTTGAATAGTTCCAGTGACCGTCGCGTTTCGGACGAAGCAGGTCCGAATCCATACCAATCGATACGCGACCGACAACTCATTTCCAATCGCCCTGACGCGAATCCTTTCACGCCTCTGCGTCAACACGGGCTGTTGTTTTCTCTGACATCAATTTACGGTACGACGCCGGCGCGTCGCGCTATGCGGTTGTCCGATAGTTTTGCGTTTCAGCTTGAAACGCCCGGGCGCCAGTTAACAGTTTTAAGTAACGTCTCTTCTCAGTCCTGCGATACAAATCCGCAGCGCCTCCTGGATTGCTCCAGCGGGTGCGCTGCGTGGATAAGTAGGCCTGGAGCTATCGCAGACGTTTAGGAAGATCGAGTAGACAAATGGCAAAAGAATTAATTGTGAGCGTCAATGGACGTGAGAAGAAGATCGCGATTATCGAGAACGAGAAGGTTACCGAGTTTTACATCGAACGCGGTGAGGGCAATCAGGGCATCGTCGGCAACATCTACAAAGGCCGCGTCATGCGCGTGTTGCCTGGCATGCAGTCGGCTTTCGTGGACATCGGGCTCGAACGCGATGCGTTCCTTTATGTGTCTGACTTCTTCGATGAGGAAGAAGAGTTTGAGCGAATAGTAATAGACAAGTCGAAGAAGGGCGACGTGGCGGACGCGCAACGAGCCGCCGCGGAACAGATAGAGCTCGGGCGCGTCGAACGCGAACACCACATTGAAGCCACGCAGGAACGCGCCGAACCCCTTCGCGAAGTAGAAGAGGAGGAGCCGGCTCTCGAGGCCGAAGCGTCGGCTGAACCGTCTGCTGAGACCGATGCCGGCAAGAGACGTAGCCGGCGCGGACGTCGTCGCGGACGCAGTACTGAAACTACGGATGAACCGGACGCATCTGCCGGACGAGACAGGCGAATCACACCGGAGGACATTAACACTCCGTTTGTGGCGGCCGACCCCTCGGTTCACCGGATCGTGGATGAAGAGGAGAACGCCGCAGTAAACGGCGAGATGTTCAAAGACGCACGACTCCAGGAACGGATCCTCGACCAAATCCATGCGGGCGAATTTAACCTCGAAGATGACTTTCGAACTGCGGAAGTAGGTTCGGTCATGTCCACCGCTGATTACCGCGGCGGCGCCTTTCAAAGAGTGGACGATGGCGAGGCCTCGGCAGTGGAAAGCACACCAACGCGAGCTCGCGAACAGGTTGCGGCCCACATTGAGAGTTTCGTCGATGACCTACCCGAACGTCCGTTGGCGAGCCGCGGCTTCGAGCGAGTTAGCGATGACGATGAGGCCACATTTGAAGCGACAGGTGTCAGCACGCCTGAGGACCTGGGGGTAGAAACCGACGAGCCGGCTCGCGAACCAGCCGCCGCTAAACGATCGCGTCTGGGCAAGCTGCTCAACAGCGTGAGCGGAAAAAAGAAGGCGCCCACGAAGCGTCCATCGAAGAAGAGACCGGCTAAAGAAATCGCAGCGGAAGGGGCGGAGACTGGTGAAGGTACCGCCGCCAACTCAGAAGAGAGTTCGTACGCGGATGCCGAAGCCAGCCTCGACGACACGCGTTCTCGCGCTGAGTTTGCAACACGACGTGGCGGACGAAGGCGTCGCCGGCCGACCAAACAAGCCGCATCAGAAACGTCGGACGCGGCTCCAGTTGATGGTGCGAACGGCGAGGATGTTGCGCCTGAAATTGCTCCGGAGGCAACGCCCGTTGAACCTGAGGCTGCCGCGCCGCTTGCAACTGCCTCAGCGGCCGCGCCAACGCCTTCACGCGATCGGGGTCGAAACGGGCGCGGCGGAAAACGAAGCTTTTCTCGTCGCGATCGTCAACAGCCCACAATCACTGATTTACTCCGAGAAGGTCAGGAGATTCTGGTTCAGATTGCCAAAGAACCAATCGCCAAAAAAGGCGCGCGGATCACATCACATATCGCATTGCCAGGTCGCTTTCTGGTTTACATGCCGACTGTGGAGCACGTTGGCGTATCAAGAAAGATTGAGTCGGATAGCGAACGCCAACGCCTTCGCAAGCTCATTCAACTGATTCGGGCCGAGGAAGACATACCGTCAGGCGGTTTTATCGTGCGCACGGCGGGCGTCGGAATCAGTGAAGCGGACTTGAGGGAAGACGTGCGCTATCTGGTGCGTACGTGGCTGGACATTCGGGCTGCTGCTGAGAAGTCGAAACCAGCCACACTCGTCCATAAGGATCTGGATCTTGTCCAACGCATCCTGCGCGATCAGTTATCAGAAGACTTCACTTCGATACGCGTCGATTCGGAAGAGGAGTATCAAAGCATAATCGAGTTTGTTAATCGGATTCAGCCGAGAATGGTAAAGCGTGTTCATCTTTATACGCGCGACCAGCCAATCCTCGAGCGGTATGGCGTGCAGGCGGAGATTGATAAAGCCATCAAGCCGCGAGTCTGGCTGAAGTCAGGCGGTTACCTGGTAATCAACCAGACAGAAGCCCTGGTAGCCATCGATGTCAACACGGGGAAATTTGTCGGTCGTGGGAGTGGTCGACTCGAAGATACGATCACGCGCACCAACCTGGAGGCTGTGGACGAGATCGTGCGCCAGATTCGCTTGCGGGATCTGGGCGGCATCATCGTGCTCGATTTGATCGACATGGAAGAACGGCGTAACCGGCAGAAGGTAATGCAGGTGTTGCAGGACGCTCTGCGCGGTGATAAGTCTCCCACGAAGGTCCTTTCATTCAACGATTTCGGGTTGGTAATTATGACTCGTAAACGCGTCAAGCAGTCGTTGGAAAGAACGCTTTGCGCGCCCTGTCAGTATTGCCAGGGAGCTGGTTTGATCAAATCGCCTCAAACGGTTTGCTACGAGCTGCTCGAGGAAGCGAGGTCGCTTGGGAAGGCGATGAATGGTGGCAGAAAGAACCAACAGGCAACACTGCGCATTCATCCCGAAGTAGCACGAGCGCTGCGGGGACCGGAACGAGACGTATTGAACGAAATCGAAGAGTATCTTGGAGCAGTCGATATCACCAGCGATCCAGCTGTGCACCAGGAGCAATTTGATTTCGCGTTTATCTAACTTTTTCGTAATGGGAAAACTCGGAAACATTTGGAAGACCATGCTTGCGGGCGGCGCCGGCGTAGCGGCCCTGGCGGCGCTCAACGCTGCGATTCAACGCAACGCCAGCGAGCCCGACGATAGCGCGTTGGGTGGCGAAGCACACTTCTTTAACTGGAAATACGGCCGAGTGTTCTACAAAACTTCGGGCACTGAGAACGCTGGACCGCCGTTGGTATTCATTCATGGAGTCGGCGCCGGTGCGTCCAGTTTCATGTGGCGCAAAAACTTTGACGCCCTGGCAAACGACTTTCGCGTTTATGCCCTGGATCTTTTGGGATTCGGGTTCTCCGATAAGCCTGCGACCGCGTCCTATTCAGCGGATCTTTACGTGGAACTAATTACCGACTTCATTCGGGAAGTGTCCGGCCATCCGGCGAACGTGATTGCCAGTTCGCTCGGCGCCGCTTACGCAATTCGCGTTGCCGATGAACACCCTGAGCTCGTCAACGCAATGATCCTCAATGCTCCAACCGGCGCGGATACGCTGAACCGGCGGCCGGGTATGGCGGGCGCTGCATTTTATGGACTGCTTCAGTCGCCGGTGCTCGGCACATCTTTTTATAACGTGATGGCAAGTGAACGCAGCATCAGAGATTACGCTCGAGATAATTTGTTCTACGATCACCGTCGCGTTACCGATCGTCTCGTGACTAATCTTTACGCGACCAGCCATCTCCCGGGCGCGCAGCACGCAATCGCAGCTTTCCTCTCCGGCTACCTCAACACCGATACTCGATTCCCTTTTTCCCGGCTTACACAACGCACCGTTTTGGTGTGGGGCAAACAGGATTCGACCCTGCCTGCGGAAAAAGTTGTTTCTCTGCTCGAGTTAAATCCGCATGCGAGTCTCGAAGTTTTTGACTACTGTCGGATGATGCCTGAACAAGAGCAACCGGAGCGATTTAACCAGCTGGTTAGCGACACTTTTCTCGCGCGTTCTGCAGCTGCCGGCTCTTGAGGCGGCAGCGGTTTTTGACTCTCTTCCAAGTGCTCCCTAACATCCTTGACAGCGGCGTTCCTCACAAACCACACCAAAACAGCCTCAAACGATAAGTGTGTTGACAGTTACAGGCTAAATCGACGAGAATCCAGGAAGCCTAGGACGAGCTAAGGTCCCGGGCAAACTCCAGGACAGGCTACTACTTAGCTTCCTCTCAACAATTCCCAACCCCGACAGACCGTTGAACTACTTCGGGACTTTTCCAATAAGAACGCATGGCTGAAACCAGATTCGCGTCTCGTTAACCGCACGCGACCGTCTAGTGTTTCAGTCTCACGCCCCTTCAGAAACCCTTCCAACAAGGAATAATCATGGAGCAATTCTCTTCGCCGCCCAATACGTTCGCCGAACCATTACCACAAACCTTTATGGCAGACTTCGCTGAAGCGACTCACGATCTGCTTATGGACGAGTCTGCTCAGAGGCGCGCAGCCGCTGCCGCTCAATTGGCGGAGCTGGGTCGACCGTCGGCCACGCCTTACCTCATCGCTGCACTCTCGGACCGCTCAGCAGAAGTTCGGCAAGCTGCAGCTGAGTCGTTAGGCCGCATCGGTGACGCAGCCGCGTTCACGGCCCTCGAAGATTTGGTTAAACGCGAAAATGGCAACGACCAAGCTCAGCGAATCATTTTCGTTGCCATGCAGTCGATCGCCGTACGCGAAGGTATCGCGCAACCGGCCACGCCTGCATTCGCCAAGGCACGAGTAGAAGATGCGGAAAGAATTCGTATCGCAGAAGACGAACAGCGACGACTGACGGCCATCGAGACTAACCGGCGCAAAGCCGAAGCCGAGGCACGCGAAAGAGGCGAACGAGAACAGAAGCTCTCCGCTGAGATAGAAGCTTTGCAACGAGTGAAAGCAGAACAACTCGCGCGCATCGAAGAAGCAAACGCGGCCAACCGCGAACGCGCGGCAGCGGAACAGCGCCGGCGAGCTGAATCGGAAGCGCGTGAACGCGCAGCGAAAGAGACAGAACGATTGGCAGAGTTGGAAACAGCTATCAGTCACGAGGAAGCAACCAGCCGTGAGCGCACAGAGCGTGAGCGGCAACTGAATGCACAATTAGAACTATTGCGTTCGTCTGAAGCCGAACAACTCAAGCGAATGAAGGAGGCGGCGGAGCTTTTCAGTGCGCGTGAAGAGGCACAAAAGCAGAGCGAGGCCAAAGCACACCTACAAAGCGAGCAGCACCGGCAACGACTGGCTGAGTTGAGCGCCAGTCGCAGTGCACTCGAAGCAGAAGTTCAGAAGTACAGCGAAGTAGAACAACAGCTGAATCTTCGTCTGGCCACCCTTCGAACTTCCGAGGCGGAGCAGGTTAAGCGGCTCAAAGTAGTGAAAGCTTCGCTCCAGGCCCAGGAGGAGAGTCATAAACAAGCCGAAGCTGAAGTTCGACGTCGTGCACTTGAAGAGTCGGCCCTAATAGCGGACTTCGAGGCAAAACGCCGCGCAGCAGAAGCGGAATCACAATCACGAGCCGCTGAAACAGAACGACTCCGAGCGGAAATTAAGAACCTTGGCAAGGCTGCGTCGGAACAGATCGATCGAATGGAGGATGCCAAGGCTCGTCTTACCTTACTCGAAGAAACGCGACTGCGCGCCGAAACAAAAGTACGCCAACGTGGAGAGCGCGAGGCGAAGCTGACGGCTGAGGTCGCGGCCTTGGAGCAGCAGGAACTTGAACAGACCAAACGAATCGAAGAGGCAGAAGCTGAAAGCCTACGATTGGCCGCAGAGGCATCTCGTCGCAAAGCAGCCGAAGAAGTACGCATAAAAGCGGAAGCCGATGCTCGTCAAAAAGCTGCGCGGGAAGAGCGAAAGCAGGCCGAGGCTGACGCTCAGCGACGCGCGCGGGAGGAAGAAGAAAAAATTGCGAAACTAACCGCCATCCGGGCAAAAGCTGAAGCCGCCGCGCAACAGCGTGCGCAAAAAGAACAGTCGCTGACTCGCGAACTCGAGACATTCAGCAAGATAGCAGCAGAACAAGTTAAGCGAATTCAAAAAGCTGAAGCGGATTTGCGCGAGGCGCAGGAAAACGGACAGCGTCAAACCGAAGAGGAGAAGCGTCTGCAAGCTGCGCAGGATGCGGAGCGGCAGGCTCAGGCCGAAGCTCGTCGAATGGCCGCCGAAAAAGAGCGGGCTGATGTGAATGCTGCGGCGAAAACTCGCGCCGAGGAGGAAAAGCAGCACCTCGCCCAACTCGAACAGATCCGGAACGAGGCAGAGATCGAGGCCCAGCAGCGAGCTGCTGTGGAACTGGAACTAACATCCGGGATTGAAGCGTTACGCAAGGCAGAAC
>JALZOO010000248.1 GCA_030913905.1 Acidobacteriota bacterium | reverse complement strand
CTCTTAGGCAAAGTGCTGCCTTCGTGCCAGCTTCGTTAGACCGTCGCCCCGGAACCATGCGAGTAGTCTTCAGCGTTCAGAAGGTCGACGTCCGCGACAGAAGTTTCTAACTCCCGCCAATTAACTGCGCCACTGAACAGAAACATGCAAGTGATCATCTAGCAAGCCACTCGACCCTTTAGCGGATTGACCGGACCTATCTGGCGCTGAGACAATCTATAGCGTAAATCCTTAGGAAAATTTGACATTTGGCGCTTCTGCTGGCATACACTGTTTCCCCTTGGATTCTGGTAGACTAGGAGTGAGGCAAACCTGTATGTTCGAGAAAGACTTAGAGTATTTCATCACCCATCAAGACGAGCTTGTGGCAAAACATCGAGACAAAACCCTTGTTATTAAGGATTGTCAGGTGGTTGAGGTTTGCGATACTCCTCTTGCCGCCTATTTGAAGGCTAAAGAGAGGTACGAACCGGGGACCTTTATGATTCAACCTTGCTCACCTGGGCCGAATGCATACACCGTCAGTATATCGACGCAGGGCATTTTTACTAACGAATGAAGAAAGCTGTCCCGAATTATACGGCCTTTACTCTCAAGGCTGCCGGGGTAGCGAATCAACTCATAATTCCGATCAGGGTCTGTAAAGCGTTCGATCCTAATATCCAACCATTCCCTAACCACCCTTACGAACCAGTGAACGCCCTGTGGGATACGGGCGCATCTAGAAGTGTCATAACTAGGACCACGGCCGCAAAGTTATCGCTGGTCTCTGTTGGACTCGCGGAGGTGCAACACGCCGATGGAACAAGTAAGCATCCGACCCATTTGGTTAACTTTGTGCTACCCAATAATGTTGGGGTTCCCGGCTTACTGGTAACAGAAAGTCCGAACGTGGTTGGAGGTTTTGGCGCGATTATTGGGATGGACATTATCGCTCGCGGTGATACTTGTCTCACGAACTATAATGGGAAGACGTGGCTTACTTTCCGGATGCCATCCCTTCTTGGCGTTGACTACGTCAACGAGCACAACCGCGCTCTAAAGGCTGCGGTGCCTCCTAATGCTCCTTGTCCTTGCGGTGCTACAGATTCGGGCGGGAAGCCAATAAAGTTCAAGAAGTGTCACGCCAGAACACTCTAGCCTCTCGTACTCGCGGAATTGCAACACACCATAAGGAGAATTACCCCTTCAATTCACTCGCTTGACGCCCCGCACGCTGCATGTTAGTTTGCGGCTTCACCCTTTTTACGCATTATTTTGAACGAAATCCCGGCTAAGTCCTGGTCTAAACCGCGCGTGACTGCAGTCGCCCCAGAGCTCAAACGAACGCCACTCAATGCCGTGCATCGCAGCATGGGCGGACGCATGGTTGATTTCGGCGGTTGGGACATGCCGGTCCAGTATCCGGCCGGAACTGTCGAAGAACATCTGCGTACCCGTCAACACGCAGGTCTCTTCGACGTTTCGCACATGGGCGAGATTGACGTTCGCGGCGCCGACGCAATAGCACTCGTTAATTACCTTACTTCAAACGATGCGTCCAAACTGATCGATGGCCAGGCCCAATACTCAACGCTTACAACTCCTGAAGGAACAGTCGTAGACGATCTTCTGGTTTATCGTTTCTCCGCTGATCACTTGTTGCTTGTCGTTAACGCCGGCACTACTGAGAAGGATTGGGATTGGATCACTTCGCACAAGCGAAACGAATCTGCGGAACTAAAGAATGTCAGCGCCGAGTATTGCCAGTTGGCACTCCAGGGACCCGACGCTTTAGGAATCTTGCAGAAACTGACTAACCTGCCGTTGGCGGAGATCAAGTATTACCACTTTGCCGAAGGCGATGTTGACAGCGTGAAATCGATCGTTTCGCGCACCGGTTACACCGGCGAAGATGGTTTTGAAGTTTACGCTCCCGACGACCGGGCCGAACATATCTGGAACAAGATTCTTGACGCGGGAAACTTCGGATCGGACGATGGCGTTTTGCCCTGCGGCCTGGCAGCGCGCAATACTCTGCGGCTTGAAGCGGGCATGGCCCTCTACGGCCATGAGATCAACGAGACGACAACGCTGCTGGAAGCGAATCTCGGCTGGATTTGCAAACTGAATAAAGGTGAGTTTATTGGGCGCGACTGGTTGGCAGCGCAGAAAGAGCAAGGCATACGCAGACGTTTGATTGGGTTTGAAGTGACGGACCGAGGCATTGCTCGCGACGACCAGGAGGTGCTGGTTGATGGTGAACGCGTTGGCAAAGTTACTTCCGGAAGCCCCGCTCCATTTCTGAAAAAGAACATTGGCATGGGCTACGTTCCCGTTGAGTTTGCAAATGAAGGGCAACCGATTCAGATTGATGTTCGAGGAAAATTGGTAGGCGCGGAGGTTGTGAAGACGCCGTTTTACAAACGCGCTAAACAGTAGTCAGTTTTCAGTTCTCGGTTTTTAGTTTAGCGAGTACGCCGAAAACGAGTGAAAACTGGCAGCTCAAAACTGAAAACTGCGGAGGGACCATGGCAAACATTCCTGACGATTTACATTACAGCAAAGACCACGAGTGGGTTCGAGTTGAAGGCAATGTTGCCGTGATCGGCATTACTGACTACGCTCAGGATTCATTGGGCGACGTTGTATACGTTGAGCTCCCGAAGGCTGGTGAGCAGTTTGCCGCGAATGAGTCGTTCGGATCTGTCGAGTCCGTTAAAGCCGTGTCCGAAGTATTCTCGCCCGTGTCCGGCAAGATAGCTGGAGTTAACGACGCTCTTCAGGATGAGCCGGAGAAGGTTAACCAGGATCCGTATGGCGAAGGTTGGATGATTCGAGTCGAGATGTCGAATCCCGGGGAAGTGGACAGTCTCCTTACCGCAGCTGAGTACGAAGATTTTACGAAAGGTGATACGGAGTAACATTGCGTTATATTCCAAACTCACCTGAAGAGCGCGCCGAAATGCTTCACCAGGTCGGCCTCGGCTCGGCGGAAGAACTGTTCGATTCGATTCCCAGGGATTTACGGCTCTCCCGGGATCTAAATACACCTGCGGCGCTCTCGGAGATTGAGCTTTTGGCCGGCTTTGAGCAGCTCGCGACTCGGAATCCCGGAGCGCGGCGCAGCAGCTTTCTCGGCGCGGGCGCATACCAGCATTACATTCCAACAGTTGTTGATCACATCATTTCAAGGTCGGAGTTTTTCACCGCTTACACCCCTTACCAGCCGGAAATATCCCAGGGCACTCTGCAAGCCATCTTCGAATTTCAAACACTCGTCTGCCAGCTGACGGGTATGGAATTGGCCAACGCGTCGATGTATGACGGCTCAACCGCGCTCGCCGAAGCGGTTCTGATGGCGGAGCGCGTGACCAAGAGATCGAAAGTTGTTGCTTGCGGCGCCATACATCCGGAGTATCTCGAAGTCGTTAACACCTACGTGCAGCATGCGGGGATTAAACTGCTGCACGTCGATGCCGACTCCGAAACGGGTCAATCGCCAAACAACATCGCTGATTCAATCGATGACAAGACTGCGGCGCTCGTAGTTCAGTCACCAAATTTCTTTGGCTGTATTGAGGATGTCGCAGCGCTCGCCGACCGCACACACGCAGCCGGAGCTTTGTTGATTGTTGCGGTCACGGAAGCCATCTCCCTGGGCCTGTTGAAGTCGCCCGGCGCATGCGGTGCAGACATCGTTGTCGCCGAGGGCCAGTCGTTTGGCGTTCCTCTTTCGTTTGGTGGTCCATACGTCGGACTGTTTGCCACGCGCGAGAAGTATGCGCGGCAGATTCCCGGGCGTTTGGTCGGCGAAGCTTATGACAAGAACGGGCGTCGCGGTTTTGTTTTGACTCTGGCAACGCGCGAGCAGCACATCCGGCGCGAGAAAGCGACTTCAAACATCTGCACCAATGAAGGACTGATTGCTTTAGCAGCCACCGTCTACCTGGAGACAATGGGGCGTCGTGGATTACAGGAAGTTGCCGCGCAGTGTGCACAAAAGACAGCTTATGCTGCGAAGCGCATTGCAGAGGTGCCCGGATTCTCAGTTCCCTTCACTGGGCCACGCTTTAATGAGTTTGTAGTGAAGGGGCCGTCGAACGCGCGCGAGCTGCTTTCCAGACTGGCTTCCGAAAGAAATATCACCGGCGGTCTGGCGTTGGACCGCTATTTCAAGGATCGGCCGAACGAGTTTTTGGTTTGCGTTACGGAACTGAATTCACGTGTTGAGATTGACGCGCTGGTCGAGGGGCTGACAGCATCTACTAATTCCGTTTAGACGTGGGACTTGTCCCACGGTGGCGGCACAAGTGCCGCCTCTAAACAGATTCGAAATAGTTAAGATTTAATTTGCAACGCCATCATTAATGAAGTCTGAAATCACAAAAGTCACCACACACATCAATCCGAACGAGGCGCTGATC
>JALZOO010000281.1 GCA_030913905.1 Acidobacteriota bacterium | reverse complement strand
AGCAGTCCGGCTATTACAACAACCACCAACAACAATCGTTTAGATAGAGAACCTTCCATCAGTGTTCCTGCTCAACCGTGGGCGCAGGCGCCGTTTCCTTGAACTGGTATCGCAGCCCAGCCGACCTGAAACTATCAGGGAAGAATACAAACAGGAGACAGATACACATTACCAACATTGGCACGATTGTCAGTACCAGACTAAGGCGCTCAAACTTCAAGTGCATGAAGTAGGCGACGATTAGCGCGGCCTTGATAATCGAAAGGCCCATTAGAATAGTCAGCATCAACAAGATCGACATAGGCTTGTAAGCTAGAAATACTTCGATCCCCGTCAGCACCACCAGCCAAACCCAGATCGAAATAAACAGCCTGTTACTGCCGGCGAAATGTTCTTCAGCGTGTGCGCTCATTCTCGAGTCCTCCACGATAAGCAATCGAGCTATTCGCTATTTTGTCAGGTGCCCACCAACGTCAACCGAAAGGATGTAGATCAATGGGAAGACAAACATCCACACGAGATCTACAAAGTGCCAGTAGAGTCCGCTTATTTCAACGTCTTCATGGTTGAGCTTCTTAACTCTGGCTGCTACGACACCTAAATATATTGCTCCGCTGAAAACGTGGAACATGTGCAGCCCGGTAATGGTGAAAAACGTTGCCCCAAATAACGGGGATGGCAGTCGCCCGTCAGTCGACGTGAACGCCGTTACCCACTCTGCCGGCAGACTGAAGGGCCTCAGGCCATCATGGATCAGATGGTTCCATTCGATGAGGTGCAGCACGAGAAATGCGACCCCGAAAAAGATGGTGGCCAGAATCCACTTACGCGCCTTCGCTTTATCTCCGCGACTCGAAGCTGACACTCCAAACACCATCGTCAAACTCGAAGAGAGCAGACAGAAGGTCATCAGCGATGCGAAAAGGATGCTCGGCTTGAAGGGAAAGGGCGTCGGCCAAACGTTTGAGGCGCGCAGATAAGCATATCCAATCAACAGCGCCGAAAACGTCAATGAGTCGGAAACAATGAACAACCACATTCCGAGCTTGCGATGACCAACGCGATAGGGGTGAACCCCACCGTCCCAGTCGGCCGCCGGAAAATGTACTGCGCGTGCTTCAGTACTCACCTGTCACCTCCAGAAGAATAGAAGTACGAATAGGTAGATCCACAACACGTCCATGAAATGCCAGTAAAGCGTTACCGCATCCGCTGCGGCCTGGCCCTTTGCTAAGGCCAGACTATTGTCCCTGTGAACTCGAGCGCGAAGCGAGAGATAAGCGAGAGCAATCAAACCACCTAGCAGGTGTACGCCGTGCGTCGCAGTCAAGAGGTAGAAGAAAGAGCTATGAGGATTACTGGAAACGTAAATCCCCTGCCCAACCAATTGCCGCCAGGCGAGTAACTGCGATACCAGAAATCCGCATCCGAGAACGAGCGTCACAACTAGCCACAGCTTATGTGTTTCATCTTTGAACTTACGGCGGGCTGTCTCCAGCGTTGCGCTACTGACAACTAACAGCAACGTACTCAACAGCAGAATGCGAGGCATTGTGAGAGGCTGCCAGTCACCGCCGGATGCCGCGCGCACGATGTAGGCGCTGGTAAGCGCAGTAAACAACATGAGGATTGCGGCAAGCGCCACCCACATGCCAATACGGTACCGACTCGCGGAAAACCCCGGCGCGTAACGATGGCCGTTACCCTTGGACGAACCATCACCGTTGGGACCGCGAGGCCGGCCACCACCGAATCCTGGTTTTGGCTTAGTGCTTGTGACCGTTGTGGCCATTACCGCCCACTCCCGCAGGCTCTTCACCCGCTTCTGGTTCTGTTTGCATCACGTAGTCATGCGCAGCGCCCGGCACCGCGAATTCATAGGGTCCCCGGTAGACCGTCGGAAGCACGCCTGCGAAATTGTCGTGGGGCGGCGGAGTGGCAGTAGTCCACTCGAGCGTCGTTGCTTCCCACGGATTGTCATTCGCTTTCTTCCCTTTGAAGAGGCTCCATATCAAATTGAAGTAGAACAAAAGCTGGACCAGCACCGTAACGATCGCGGCGATCGAGACTAATAAGACCAATGGGGAAAGCTTGGCCAAGTACTCATATTCGGTAAATTGCGCAAACCGGCGCGGCATGCCCACGATGCCCATCGTGTGCATGGGCACGAAGATGCAATAGACCCCTACGAATGTCAGCCAGAAGTGGATCTTGCCGAGCGTTTCATTCATGAAGCGACCAAACATCTTCGGGAACCAGAAGTAGGTTGCCGCAAACATTCCGAAGATCGAAGCCACTCCCATTACCAGATGGAAGTGTGCGGTTACAAAATAGGTGTCGTGCATCGGCAAGTCGAGCGAAGTCTGTCCCAGCACAAGCCCTGTGATCCCGCCGGCAACAAAGAGCGAAACGAATCCGATGGCAAAAAGCATCGGCGTGGTGAAGCGAATCTTCGCGCCCCACAAAGTCCCGAGCCAGTTGAATGTCTTAACCGCGGAAGGCACACCAATCGATAGCGTAAGAATCGAGAAGGTCATCGCGGAGTAGG
>JALZOO010000279.1 GCA_030913905.1 Acidobacteriota bacterium | reverse complement strand
AGGCAGTTCTGTTGATTTCGCCCCGGAGGGGCGAGATGTTTATAGCCTGGACGCCGTCCAAAAACCCGGCGCTCTGTAGGAGCGCAACATTGCGACGAAATGCGCTTCCGGAATCCACATTTCGCTCCTAACGGAGCGAGGAGGTCGCGGTAGCGGTCTCGGTCTATAAACATGTCGCTCCTCCGGAGCGAGGTCCTTTTCATGTTGCACTTCCAAGTTGAATCTGCGAATGAGAACTGTCAAATGAAATAAGGAAAATCTGTTCTCCTCAACCTCGACAAATAGATCCTGTCGTGCTAACCGACAAACTTGTAGCCACTGCCGTGAACGGTAAGAATAAACCGCGGCTCCTCTGGATTCGGTTCCAACTTTTGCCTGAGATGCACGATGTGTGTGTCGACTGTGCGGGTGTTTGGATAGTTCTCGTAACCCCAGACAGCGTCCAACAAACGATCGCGGCTGAGCGTTTCCACCGGATGAGCGACGAAGTAGGCGAGCAGTGCAAACTCCTTTGCTGAAAGTTCGATCGGCCGGCCTGCGCGTCGCACTTCATTGCTTCGGATGTTGACCTCGACATCACTGAATCGATACACCTCAGCTGCAGGCGCGTGCAGCGAGGCGCGTCTCAAGACAGCTTTCACCCGGGCCATAAGTTCGCGTATGGAGAATGGCTTGGTGACGTAATCATCGGCGCCCAACTCCAGACCCACAACCTTATCGATCTCCTGGCCGCGCGCAGTCAGCATGATGATGGGCAACGACGGCCGCTTTGTCTTTAGTTGCTTGCAAACGTCGAGACCGCTCATGCGTGGCATCATTACGTCCAGTACCACGAGATCCGGATTATCGGCGAGGGCACGCTCGAGGCCTGCTACTCCGTCGGCTGCGCTAATCACGTCGTAGCCTTCATACTCGAAGTTGTCCCGCAGACCAGCCACCATGGCCGGTTCATCCTCGACAATCAATATGCGCGTTTTCCTACTCGTATTCGGATCTGCTACGTCGCTATTCTTCAACGGTCGGTTCCCATTTGATTGCTCGAGATTCGTTTTTCTCTTCATATGCGATCTTTCTTAAAACTAAAAATATCTGGTCTTACCGTGCCTGAGTGAAAACGCGTCTCAGCGCCAAAGGCGCGAAATGTAATAGCCCAGGGCAGCGCCCTGGGTGAAGATCCATGAATTCTAGGAGCGCTGAAGGCGCGAAATAGGAATCCCGACCCCAAACAAAAGTAAATGCGCTGCCTCCAACATCATTTCGCGCTTTCAGCGCTTAGAAGCTTCAACTGGTGACACCTGGGCCGATGGCCCAGGCTGTTACATTTCGCGCCTTTGGCGCTCAGAGCTGGAGTTTTCACAAACTTTCTACCGCTCCCGATTCTGATACCCGGGCTGCGCCATGTACCGTCTGCCGCGTGGCTGGTGACAGCGGCAACGACAGAGTGAACTTGCTGCCTTTACCAGGTGTGCTTTCCACCGCGATTTCCCCGCCATGCGCCTGAGTAATATGACGAACCAGCGATAGGCCCAGGCCGCTTCCTTTCGTGTTGTGCACCAGCGGATCCCCAGCTCGATAAAACTTCTCAAAGATCTTCGACTGGTCGCGCCGCGAGATGCCGATGCCGTGATCCGCCACCTCGAGTTTCACCACACCGTTTTCCCGGTAAAGTTTCACGCCCAGGAATTTTTCGTCTGACGAGTATTTCAGCGCGTTGTTAACCAGGTTGACGAGAGCGCGCGCAATTGCTTCACGGTCCACAGGCACTGCCGGCAGGTTTGAGTCAATGCTCTCTTCAAACGCAAACCCCTTCTGCTCGATTTGATAACGATAAGACTCGAGTGTGTTGCGAACCAGCTCCGCAATGTCAGTGTTACGAAACTCATACTCCTTGCGTCCAGCTTCAATTCGGGAAAAGTCGAGGATGTTATTGATCAGCGCGGTCAAGCGCTCGCTCTCTTTGCGAATAATGCAGTAATAGTGCTCCTTCTTTTCCTGTGTTGTTATGCGTCCCAACTCCAGCGTTTCCGCGTATAGCCGGATCAAAGCCAGAGGCGTGCGCAACTCGTGTGATACGTTGGAAACGAAGTCAGACTTCAGGCGGGCCAGCGCCATTTCTTTGCTAACGATGTGTTT
>JALZOO010000185.1 GCA_030913905.1 Acidobacteriota bacterium | reverse complement strand
GGATTCGGGAGAAAGCACTGGGACCACAACACCCAAACGTTGCCGAATCACTTAACAATCTCGGACACCTCCACAGTATTAACGGCGACTATGTTGCGGCGGAGTCGCTGCTCCAGCGCGCAATAGTAATTTATGAAAAAGCCTTGGGACCGGAGCACCTCGACATCGCCAATTCGCTACTCAATCTGGCTGAGGTTTACAAGTCAAGGGGTGATACGGCACGTGCCGAGCCGCTGCTTGTACGTGCTGTTGCGATCCGCGAAAAGGCGCTCGGCGCCGACCACCCGGACGTTGCCCAGGTACTCAACAACCTGGCGGATCTGTACTGGATAAAGCGCGAATACGCACGTGCCGAGCAGCTCTATCAGCGGTCGTTGGCAATAGCCGAAAAAACATTGGGACCGGATCATCCGGATGTCGGCACTGTGCTGGGCAATCTCGCCGGGCTCTACGAATTGAAAAACGACCTGACGGGCGCCGAGATGATGTATCAACGGGCAATAAGGATTCGCGAGAAAGCGTTCGGGCCCCAGCATCCTAGTCTCGCGTATCCGCTTAACAACCTTGGAGGGTTTTATCTTTTTCTGAAAGGTGACCCTCAGCGAGCTGAGCCGCTGCTGCAGCGAACCCTGGCGATTTTCGAAAAGACTCTTGGACCGGATCACCCAAACGTTTCTTCCGCACTCCACAATCTAGCTAGTCTCTATGATGAAAAGAAGGATCTGGCCACTGCAGTAAAGCTTCAGACTCGCAGCAACGAAATTGTTGAACGCAATCTCGCACTGATTCTCACGACTGGTTCTGAAGAACAAAAGACTCTCTTTTTGGACACCCTCGCCATTTACACTGATTACACAGTTTCACTAAACACACGCCGCTCCCCGGATAGTCCCGAAGCGACGCGGCTCGCGTTAACCACCATTCTTCGTCGCAAAGGTCGCGCTCTCGACGCTGCCAGTGACCAAATTGGTGCCCTGCGTCGTCGGCTGAATACGCAGGATCGTGAACTACTCGATCAACTGTCCTCGGCTCGTTCAAAGCTGGCTGCTCTAGTGCTAACGGGAGCGGGGACGGCTGGCCAAGCGGCGCACCCCGATGACCTCGCCAAACACAAGGCCGAGGTCGAGCGTCTGGAAGCCGCAGTAAGCAACAGAAGCGCAGAGTTTCGCGCAGGTGCTCAGCGTGTCGCCATTGAGAGCGTACAAGAAGCCCTCCCACCGGCCGCAGCATTAATTGAGTTCGTGTTGTATCGGCCGTTTAGCCTTCAAGGAAAAATAACAGAACGAATAGGCCCACCTCGTTACGTAGCGTATGTGTTGCAGCGACAGGGACCACCGGCATGGATTGATCTAGGTGAAGCAGCTGCGATCGATAACAGCGTATCTGAATTACGAAAGGCGCTCTCAACTCCACAAAGTACAAATGTAAAGCAAGTGGCACGCACGCTGGACGAGCAGATCATGCGGCCAGTTCGTAAGCTTCTGGGAGAATCGCGCAGCGTGTTCCTCTCGCCTGATGGAGCTTTGAATCTCATTCCTTTTGGTGCTCTCCTCGATGAGCAGAATCGTTACCTGGTGGAGAATTACTCACTAACGTACCTGACCAGCGGGCGTGACCTCCTGCGTTTACAGGTAAAGACTGAGAGCAAACAGGGACCGGTCGTAATCGCGAATCCTGAGTTCGACCAGATAAGTGGTGTCCAATCCGCTCCCTCGGGAGATGTTGGCGGTAGATCTGTTGACTTCACTCGAGTCCACTTTGGTCCGTTAAAGGGAACCAGCGAAGAAGCTGAGGCATTGGCAACGATTTTGCCGAATGTGAAGACTCTTACCGAGGGGGAAGCGACTGAAGGCGCGCTTAAGAGATTGGCTGGGCCAAGCATCCTTCACATCGCCACGCATGGATTCTTCTTGCCTGATCAACCACAGGAAACTGTGGCAGAAGTTCGCGGACTCGGACTCGCACAGAGAAAAGCTTCACCCATGCGTAGAGAGAACCCTTTAATACGTTCTGGTTTGGCACTCGCAGGCGCAAATAGACGGGACGGTAAAGG
>JALZOO010000167.1 GCA_030913905.1 Acidobacteriota bacterium | reverse complement strand
ACGAGAATGCAGCTATGGCTAGGAGCACCGTCCAACTTTTGAACCCGCCGCGCTTTTCAGTTACGGCCAGTGAATGAATCAACGCAGTACCAACCAGCCACGGCATGAACGAAGCGTTTTCAACCGGGTCCCAAAACCACCAACCGCCCCAACCGAGTTCGTAGTAAGCCCAAAAACTTCCGAGGGCAATGCCGCAGGTCAGAAACATCCATGCGACCGTGGTCCATGGACGCGACCAGCGCGCCCAGGCCGCGTCGAGACGGCCGCCAATTAATGCAGCGATCGCAAAAGCAAAGGCCACGGAAAAACCAACGTAGCCCATGTAGAGCATGGGCGGGTGAGCCACCATCGCCGGGTCCTGTAGCAACGGATTGAGATCGCGTCCGTCAGGAGCCGCGGGAATCAAGCGTGCAAAAGGGTTGGACGTAACCAGCATGAAAAGAATGAAGCCAAAACTCACGAAGCCCATGACAGCCAGAACTCTTGCGACCATTGCATCGGGCAAATGGCGGCTGAAGAGCGACACGGCAACCGTCCACAGGCCGAGCATAAGCGCCCAGAGCAGCAGAGAGCCTTCATGTGATCCCCATGTGGCAGCCAGCCGGTAGTGAAGTGGGAGCCTGGAGTTGGAGTTGGTGGCTACGTTAAGAACAGAGAAATCGTTGGTGATAAATGAATACCCCAAACAGCAGAAGGCAATCACGACAAAAATGAACTGTGCTTGTCCTGCCGGCGCGGCAACGCCGATCAGCATCTGATTGCCGCGCGATGCGCCGATCATCGGCAGCGTCGCCTGCGTCAACGCCATCAGCAGCGCCAGGATTAATGCGAATTGTCCGATTTCAGGAACCATGCTCTTTGGAGTGCGGCTTCGCTTCGGCTTCGCCGCTTGATGTGCGGAAGGTCTTTGACCTTCCGAAGTTCAGGATAAATTGAACCGGGCTATGCCCTGGACCAGCCTATTATTTTCAAAGCCAACAATCCCGGGGGCGAAGCCCCGAAGACAGGCTGGCTAGGGACGGAAGGTCAAAGACCTTCCGCACATCAGGTGGCAAAGCCACGACTTCATGGAGCGACTACGGTCTTCGACGCTTCCTGCGCGTGCTTTGCTTTGTCGATTGCCTGTCCTGCTTCCGGCGGCATGTAGTTCTCGTCGTGTTTCGCCAGCACTTGATCCGCATAAAACACGCCGTCTGATCCTAAGCGACCCTGGGCCACACAGCCTTTTCCTTCTTTGAAGAGGTCGGGAAGAATTCCTTTGTAGACTACCGGAATGCTCTTGGCCGTGTCCGTTACGGTAAAAGAAACAGTTAGACCGTCGCTTCCGCGCTTCAGCGTTCCTTGCTCGACCAGCCCGCCAACGCGAAAAGCCCTATTCGCGGGCGCCTCGTTCGCAGCTATCTGTGAAGGGCTGAAAAAGAAAACCAGATTACTCTGGAACGCGCTGAGCACCAACGCGGCCGCGATGCCCAAACCTGCCAGACCCGCGACTATGAATCCAATTCGTTTATGACGACGTTTCATGTTTAGTTCCCGAACCCGTTTTTGAAGATTGACTGCGAAGCTTTGAGTGTTTTCTGTTGCAGCTAATTACGAGCAACGCTTCACCACCCAGAAGCACAAGCGCGGTTAGATAAGATCCCCAGACGTAAAGAGCGTAACCGCCCTGCGCAAAAAAATCCGACCAGTTCATAGTTCAGTCCGTCGCCTCAGCAAGCCACGCGGCGTCCCGTTCCCTTTCTACAATGATGCATCGCAGCCGAGTCAAAACCGCTGCGATGGCATAGAGCCAGCACGCGGCAAGCATGATTAGTAATGCTGCCAACATCGGCGGCGCTATCGATGGCTTGCCAATAAGTCTGATCGTTGCGCCCTGGTGCAGCGTGTTCCACCATTGAACCGAAAAATAAATGATCGGCACGTTGATAGCGCCGACAAGTGCCAGAACGGCGCCCGCGCGATCTGCGCGTCTCGGTTCGTCAATCGCCGACTGTAACGAGATGAAGCCGATGTAGAGAAACAACAAAATAAGCGTCGACGTCATCCGCGCGTCCCAGACCCACCAAGTGCCCCACGTCGGCTTTCCCCACAACGAACCTGTCACCAGCGAAAGCAAAGTAAATATTGCGCCGGTGATTGAAATCGACGATGCCATCATCGATGCGAGCCGCGCGTTGAACGCCCAACCAATGCCGGCGTAGAAAGCCATCAGCAAATACAAGAGCATTCCCATCCATGCCGCCGGAACGTGTATGAACATTATGCGATAAGCGTCGCCCTGCTGAAAGTCAGTGGGGGCAACAAAGAAACCGACGTAGAGACCGGCAATAAACAATAGGGCTGCGGGAATCGCAAACCACGGAATCATTCGACCTGCCAGAGGGTAAAAAGCCGCAGGAGATGCGTATTTATACAGATTCATGTTCGTACGACCAACATTTGTTTTTCCTTAGATCTTGGTTCTTTGTACTTTGATCTTTGATTTCCGGCGCTGGCTTCTCGTGCCGGCAATTTGAAGACCAAAGAACAAAGCACAAAGATCCAAGTACAAAAACAACAGCCCTTACTCCAAAGATATTCGCAAGGCGGCGGAAGTTGCCCACGGAGCAAACACCAACGACAACACCAGCATCGCCGCCAACAAATAGATGTTCGCCTGCGGGTCCGTGCCCATGATGCTGGCGTCAACCGCCCCCGCGCCAAAAATCAGAACCGGTATGTACAGCGGCAGAATCAACAGCGCGATTAAAACGCCGCCACCCCTTAGTCCGAGTGTTAGCGAAGCTCCAATGGAACCAATTAGACTCAACACAGGCGTTCCGATCAGCAGTGAAACAAATAGAACCACCAGCGTTTCCCTCGGCAGATCAAATTGTAAACCCACGAGCGGGGCTATCAACACCAGCGGAACTTCGGAAACTATCCACTGTGCCAAAACTTTCGCCAGCACCACGAGATAAAGCGGCTGCGGCGTCAGCAGCAACTGGTCCAGTGTTCCGTCCTGGTAATCGTTTGCGAAGAGTCTGCCGAGCGACAGCATTGAGGCGAGCAGCGCCGCAACCCACACTACGCCGGGAGCAATTGATCGCAGCAACTGTGTTTCAGGTCCAACTCCCAACGGAAAAAGACTCACGACGATGATAAAGAAAAATAGCGTCGATAGCACATCGGCTCTACGTCTCCACGCCAGCGTCAGGTCGCGCCACACGATCCACCGAAACATCGCGAAAGTGGACGGAGTGCTCACGAGGCAAGTTCGAGCCGCTGTAACGAACCTGCGGAGATTTGGAGTTCCTGATGTGTGGCAACCACAGCCATCCCACCATCTCGCAAATGCTCGTCGAGCAGGGAAGTGACCAGCTGTACCGCTGCCGTGTCGAGCGACGACATCACTTCGTCGAGGATCCACAAAGAACTCTTGCGAGTAACAAGACGCGCTAGTGCCGTCCTTCGTCTTTGTCCTTCAGACAGAAATCTTGCAGGCAAGTTTTGCCGGTCGGCCAACCCGACTTTTTTGAGTGCAACCTGCGCTTGGTTGGGGCTCAGTTCGTCGCCTGACACACCGGCTGAAATTCGAAGATTCTCCAGGGGAGACAATTCTTCCTTGATACCGTTTCGGTGGCCCAGGTAAGTGATGGCTTCTGCGTAGTCTTCACCAAGCTTGCGGATATTTGCACCCTGCCAGCGCACCTCGCCATTTTCGGGAGCCATTAAGCCGCATATGATGCGCAGTAAACTCGTTTTGCCGCTGCCGTTTGGTCCCTGCACCTGAAGCAACGTTCCGGACGTCAGCGTCAGATTGAGTTTCCTGAATAGCGCTCGACCGCCGCGAACGCAGTCAAGGTTTATGGTTTCTAACATGGAGCGGAAGAGTTCCTCAGGCGTGAAAACTGATTTCGCCGCGATCATAACTGAGTCTCCGCAGCCTTGTCATGTTTGGTCGTGAACCAGAGGACCTTTTCATTGTAGATGGACGAATACAGAACCGGGAGCCGTAGCGACCGGGTATGAACTTTCTCTGTGTAACCCCCGTGTTCTCTGTGCCTCTGTGGTTAACGGTTTTCTGACAAAGATTCACCACAGAGACACAGAGCCCTCAGAGGACGCCCGGAGATTATTCTAACCAGGAGACCACCGTCACAAATCACAAACTTGCCCGGCTGCACTTTTTCAGTTAAAAGACTTGCTTGGTTCAATACAAAGTTAATCGCCGGGAACCAATACTCTTGCAATGACATCATCCCGCAATTCAATTGAGCGTGACGCTCGGGTCATGCGGCTCTATGAACAGCTGTTAGAAGTTGAACAGCGGCTGAT
>JALZOO010000150.1 GCA_030913905.1 Acidobacteriota bacterium | reverse complement strand
CGGCTGCACCACGAACGCCGGAAAATCGCCGAGAAAGTTATCAATAGAGTTAAGATCGCCCTGAGCGTTGGACCACACGTAAGTAGCGTTCAAGGTAGCGATGCCAACACAGGCGTAGATCACCCCGACGAGTATTGCTGTGGTGAGCCATCGTTGGCGCGAAGAGTCGTCCATACGTCTGGGCTACCGCCGCGGTTCAGCGGCGCGCACCGGGGCCTTTCTATCGTTGGGCTTTCCTAAATGAAACCCCTCAGGTTGATCCCACTTTCTTTGCAAAAAACGCCGTACCTTTTTCGAGAAGGCTAAACGAAGTATCTCAGGCGCCCCCATGCCTAGAAGTCGAACTCGAACTTGCCGCGGACGGACGCGCCGAGGCTGTTGAAAAACTGCCCGAGCCGCGGACTGGTGATGTTATTTTGCACCTCACTGGGGTTGAAGTGGTTAGTGGTGTTAAGAACGGCCAAGCCGATTCGCGTTCGTCGTCCTCCAATTTTGGGGACTAACTTTGGTATGGCGAAGCCTTTCGTAACTTGCAGGGCGAGTGACAGAAATGTTGGGAAGCGGCCCGCACGGTTGCGTGGGCCGACAAAATCCAGGCGCTCATTCACAAACGAGAACGGGAAGCCCGATCGAATCTCGACCACGGGTGAAATGTTGACATCCAGGGGCATTCGAAATTGGCCATAGGCAAGGAACCGGTGATGCGCGTCAAAGGGTTGTGGCCCGTACTCGTTCGGCTGCACCACGAACGCCGGAAAATCGCCGAGAAAGTTATCAATAGAGTTAAGATCGCCCTGAGCGTTGGACCACACGTAAGTAGCGTTCAAGGTACCGATGCGCGGATTGTCGTAGATTGCAAGGAGTTGCAGCTCGCGGTAGCGCGAACGGCCGCGGTTGCTGAGCACAAGGGCGCTCTGGCCTGAGCCGTCTGCTGCGTCAAGACGATCGACGATGAACTCGTTTGTCGTTGAGCGTTGCAGATAGCCAATGCGTCCGGTCAGCCTGCTCGTGACGGGGAAATCAATTTGCAGGCTCGCCCGTACGCTGCGTGGGTTGCGCAAACGGGCTGCGACCAGGTTCCGGAAACGACGCGGGCCATCAGTTATTGAGAAGCCGTCGGGCGCAAACGTGGTAACAGTGCGCTCGGGAAGCTGGCTGAAGTAGCCGACGCTAAGCGGAGTGCGATCATAGAAGAGGCCGATGCCGCCTCGGATGACAGTGGCGAGATTCCTGACCGGCAGGTAGAAAAACGAGAGCCGCGGCGAGATGGTGTTCTGCCGGGCCAACCGGTCGCGGTCGAAGCGCAGGCCGGCGTCGACCGTGAGCTTCTTATTGACGACCCACCGATCCTGCGCGAAAGCGGTGAATTCGCTGAGGTGGCTTGAAACGCTGGCCGCGGCGCCGAAATCTATGCGCCGGGCCAGGGTCCGGTCTTGCCGTCTGATCAAAATCGAGTTTTCCTGGAACACACCCGTCACGCGCGAGTAATCAATTTCGCCGCCGAGCTTCAAGGAATGCTGACCGTGAAATTCAAGCCCGTGCGCGTAGTAAACTTCCCGCCATTGAAACCGTTGCGACCGCCTGCGGATGTCGGCGAAGTAGTTACCGGTGTTGCCTTCCGGCAACAACTCAAGCGGTGCCGTCCCCTGTCCGAAGACGTCAAGGTCAAAGGTCTTGTAGCTTAATGTGGAAGAGAGAAACGAGGCGTCACGGAAGATTGCCTGCTCTGAGATCGAGACGAGCAAGCCTCGCTGCTTCGTATTCGGTGTCGTCGGCTGAGGATTGAAAGTGTTGAGTCCGGCGAAGCGAACCTTCTGCGGGAAAACTGCCGCGACGAATTTGGCACTGTTGGTCTTGTTGATGTTGAAGTCGAACTGCGTGAATGAGCTGAAGCTCTCGGATGTCGTCTCGTCCGCAGGGGATTTGAGGCTCGGCACGGGATTGCGCGTGAAGCGATACTCGAGAGACTGCAGAAAGAAAAAACGATCGCGGGCTACAGGACCGCTAAACGTGACGCGCGGGCGAAATGAATCAATCTTGCCGCTGAAGGTGTTGCGAAAAGTTGGGAAAACGCGCGCGGCGGTGACCTTGAATTTGTTGCCACCGCCTTTGGTTTCGAGATCGGTCGCACCGCCGGTAAGCCGGCCAAACACCGCCGAGTAAGGGTTCTCTTCGGTTCTTACGTTTGCTGCCGCTTCGAGCGGAATGTCGAAGGCCAGGTTTCCAGTGGCGGGATCCGTGATGTCCACACCGTTGAGTGTGTAGGCGCTCTGGCCTGCGCGCGCGCCTTTCTGGTGGTCTACTCCGTCCAGTCCGCGCACAACACCGGGATTCAGCAACGGCGCGCTCTGATAGTTCTCTGCCGGCAACGGCACATCCGTCAGTGTTCGGGAACGAACTGTATTGCTGGTGGTTGTTTCGGCCGTACTGAGCAGGCCCTCTTCCTCTCGAATGGTAACCGTTTCGGAAATCGTAGCTTTCATCAGGATTTCAAGGGTCAGCCCGATACCCGGAGCCAGACTGACGTCAAGCTTCACTGTTGCCAATCCATCAGCCTCAACTGTCAGCACAAACGTCGCCGCCGGCAGATCGGCGAAGATAAAATTGCCCACATCGTCAGTGACTACCTTGAACACTTGTTCCGTCAGATCACGATTGACGAGTGTAAGCCGCGCCCCGACAAGTAAAGCCGGAGGCGCATCGGTGGCTTCGCTAGTGACTTTAACCGTACCCTTGATGCGGCCCGTCAAATGTTGGGCCTGTGCGTTGGGGACCAGGAACAGCAGACTGAATGCGGTGCACAGCAGGATAGAGTAGAACGACTTGCAATCACGCGAAGGATTAGGCGGAGACCAGGGAGGCGAGGGAATCGAGGTGCAACGTGTCAGTTTTCTGGTCATTCCAACTTCTTCGAACTGATCTAAGGGGGAGGTTTAACGAGGGTGCTATTGTCGTTGTTGACAGATGGTACATCAACTATGAGCCTCGAGGTAAGATGAACACTGGCCTACTGATTTTTCGAAAATGGTCGAGCCTAACGCTAATCATTTGCTGCCACCCAGCTCCTTTTATTTTTAGTTCAATTGTTAGGCCAACTTTGCAACAAGCCGGCCGCATGAAGACTGGACGCAACAACAAGATAGCGAAGAGTTGAACGGTTGTTAGCCGGCAGCTGCCCGCTCGGCTTCGTTCGTAACTGGCTTGGTCAGAGCCAGCAGTAGTGGCAATATTCCGGCATACATCACACCGCCCCGAATCCAACTCAATCTCTGCCAACTCTGCCCACGCGCAAGCCATTCTGATGGGGATACTCTTGCTTCAGGGCTTTGTTTGAAGGCCACCAATTCGGGAACAAAATAGATTTGAGTGGCCACGAGCGCCAGGAAATAGGTAACGAAAGTTATCAATATGAGCTTGCGCCGCGATCTGGTTTTCCAATTCAACACGAGAGCGACAATGAGCGAGAGGATGAGCAGCGGGTGAATAGTCGTCCAAAATATCGCCTCGTGCAGGCCATAAGGTCCATTAACCACGACGGCCGAATCAGGCAGTGCTGACAAATAAACTGGAAAGTAAACGAGATGTGAATAAACAATCCCGCCGAGCAATGTTCCCCAAAGGATGACAGCCGCAAAGAGCGAGTATGTTCCGAGCCTCGATGTCGTCATCTTTCTATCCATTTCGCGTCCGGTGTCTTCCGTTGTTAGGCTGTGATGTATGTCTTGAATCCGAGGAATGATAACAGGCAATGATTAAAGTCCAGGATATTTACCCCAGAAGGCCAGCAAGAGTGCCACCGTGTCGTATACGCCATGAGTGATGATCGGCGCCCATAGATTACGCCCGCTCGATAAGTACAACGCACCATATACCAGGCCGGCGGCTATGTTAGTAATCACGCCTGAGATGCCCTGATACAAATGTGCGACGCCAAACAGGACGCTCACAACCACCAGGCTTGCCGCCCATGCCATGCTAGTTCCACCCGCCAACTCCGCCACGCGATTCATTAGGTAGCCGCGAAAAACCAGTTCTTCTCCGAAGGCGGCAAGCGTCCACACCAGCAACAGAAAAACGCAGAGCACGAAAACATTACCCTCGATCTGCGTAAACTGACTCAAGTCTATGGACCTGCCTGTAAGCCGAATGATCAAGGGTTCCAACACGTAGAGACTGAAAAACTGATAGACAACCCCCACTGCGATACCCAGCAGCAAAGTGTTTCTCCAACGCGCCGGGCGCTTCAAGCCAAGTGCTCGCCACCCGATGCCGCGCAGCCAAAGCGAAAGCCAGGCGAGAAGCAAAAGAAATGGTGTCTCACTGAACGGGATGAAGTCCGCCAGATTGGCAAGCATGACGAGGAGAACAATGACCAGCTCCGCGAGGATAAACCACTTGTTATCCCGCAGGAGAGTTTGGCTGCGAATGCGGAAGCGGCGGTATACGCTTGTGTGAGCTTGTTGATTCATAGGTATGCAGAACCCCGACGTGTCGGGGTTCTGCAACTGCAAGACAATCACGATCCGACTACTGCTTAGCCGGTGCTTTCTTGTTGATGGCGTCCGAAACTTCCTGGGCCAGGCCGGGGGTCTTAAGTTGCTGGAGGCGCGTGAGGTGTGCAAGGGCCTGTTCGCGTTGGCCTAGAGAGGCGCGGGCGAGACCAGCGATGTGGTGCGCGTAGGCGAAGTCCGGGGAGAGTTTGACGGCGCGATCAGCCGAGGCTGCCGCCTCCTCATACTTTTCTTCGCCGTAAAGTGCTTCCGCGAGTATCTCGTGCGCCGCGGCGTTGCCGGGTTCGCGCTTTGCCACGCGGCGGACGTTCCCAGCCGCTTCCTGGTAGCGGCCTGCGGCATTGTAGACGAGCCCCAGGCGCATTAGCGCAGGTGCGTATTCGGCATCGATCTGGAGCATGCCGCGGA
>JALZOO010000145.1 GCA_030913905.1 Acidobacteriota bacterium | reverse complement strand
CGCAGCCGGTTGTAGTCAAACTGCATCGCGGCCAACATCACGATCAAACCTATTCCGGTCCAGACTCCCTGCTTGATGACGTAATGAAACTGGCTGCCAGTCTCACGCTGGGCCATGACCGCCGAGGCGCTATAAACCATGACAACGCCAAATAGGGCGAGGCCTATCGTTGCCGCAAACAGCCACTTATCTGGATAGAGTTTCTTCGCCATTCAAACCACTAGTCCAATGTCCAATGTCCAATATCCAAAGTCCGGGTTATCAAGAAGGACCTTGCAGCTTGGACTTTAGACTTTGGACTTCTTCTTTAAACACCCGTCCGCGGTGCTCAAAACTTTCGAACATGTCAAAACTCGCGCATGCAGGCGCCAGCAAAACCACGTCGCCGGGCTCGGCATTCAGCATTGAGCGGTTGACCGCGTCGCTCATATCCCTCGCTCGCTCAGTCTCCGCAAACTCCCCTAACTCGGTAGCTATCGTCTCCGCGTCTTCACCAATGAGAATCAGCTTTCGCACCTTTTCACGAATCAGCGAACCGAGCGGAGCGTATGGAGCTTTTTTGCCCTTGCCGCCCAGAATCAAAACAATCTTCCCGGGCTCACCTGCAAATGCTTCCAGCGCTTTCAATGTGGCATCGACGCTGGTGGCTTTGGAATCGTTGTAGAACTTCACTCCACCAATTTCAGTTACAAATTCGAGCCGATGTTCGACCGGCGCGAAGTTACTAATCGTTGCGCGCATTGAATCCGGCGCCGCGCCACAAGCCAGCCCGGCGGAGAGTCCCGCCAGCACGTTCTCGACGTTGTGCAAGCCGCGGAGCTTCATCTCATCACGAGTTAACAAAACCCGTTCGCCGTCCTTTGTGCGGGAAACAATTTCGCGGCCCCGCAGAAACAAACCCTCTTCCAATTCGTGTTTGACGCTGAAGCTGACGACGTGTGCGCGCAGTCCGCTGGCCCAACTGGAAACGGTTGGATCGTCGTTGTTAAGAATGGCCACGTCGCCTGGCGCCTGGTTCATAAAAATCCGGTGCTTCGCGGCAGCGTAATCAGTGAACGACTCATAACGATCCATGTGATTTGGTGTGACATTCAGCACCACTGCAACCTCGGGATGAAACTCCTTGATTGTTTCCAACTGAAAACTCGACAGCTCTACTACCGTCCATCCATCATCGCGGGAACTCTCGACCATTGAAATCAACGGCCTTCCAATGTTTCCGCCAACCTGTGTGGGCAGGCCGGAATCCTTCAACAGCTCACCGACCAGCGTTGTCGTGGTCGTCTTGCCGTTTGAGCCGGTGATGGCGACGACTCGGCCTTTCAGAAACCTCGAAGCCAACTCAACCTCGCCGATGACTTCCGCTCCGGCCCTCTCTGCGTACCTGATCGGAATTGCATTCGCCGGAACTCCGGGACTCATAACCACCAGGTCAATTTGATCGAGCAACCAACCTGGCACCTCGCCGGCCAAAAGACCAACGCCATCGGCCTTCAATGCCGTTGCTTCGGTGCTCCATTCCTCAATTGGCTTCGCATCGTTGAGTGCTACCGTCGCACCGCGTTGGACCAGGAACCTCGCGCAGGCTATGCCGCTCCGTGCCGCCCCCATGACCAGAACTTTCTTGCCTGCGATTTTCAAAGAACGTCTCCTGCCAACTGCCCCTGCCTCCTGCTCCTTGACTACCGCAGCTTCAAAGTCGATAGACTCAACAGCGCAAACAGGATTGCCAGAATCAGGAAGCGAAACACGATCTTCGATTCCTTCCAATCCTGCATCTCGAAGTGATGATGCAGCGGCGTCATCTTGAACATGCGCCGCCCTGTACCGGTGGTACGTTTAGTCATCTTGAAAACGCTAACCTGCAACATCACCGAAAGCGCCTCGATTACAAATACTCCGCCAATCATCAACAACATGAATTCCTGCTTAGTCAGCACGGCAACTGTTCCCAACGCGCCCCCGATGGCCAGGCTTCCCACGTCGCCCATGAAAACCTCAGCGGGTGGCGCGTTGTACCAGAGGAATCCCAGGCTCGCTCCAGCCATCGCCCCGCAGAAAACCGTCAACTCCGCTGCTTCCGGCCGGTGCGTCAGCTCAAGATACCGCGCCCATCTCGCATCGCTGCTGAGGTATGTCAATCCGGTCAACGCGGTCATTGCGATAAAGGTGACGCTGATCGCGAGTCCATCCAAACCGTCTGTCAGGTTCACCGCGTTTGAAAATCCCAACAAGACAATCACGATGAAAAACAAATACAGAATCGGACCGATGAAACTGATTCCGGTCGGATCCGCCGTGCCCTTCACAAACGGAATACTCACGTTCCAGGAATAATCGCTGGCGAAGTATTTCGTCAGCACAAAGAGAACGGCCCAAACGCCGATGGCAATCAACAACTGGCCCAGCAATTTCTGCTTGCCAGTGAGGCCCAGGCTGCGCTGCCTGGCCATCTTGTAGTAGTCATCGGCAAACCCAATCGCGCCGAACAGCAGCGTGGCAATGACAACGGTCCAAACGTAAACGCTTGAAAGCTTCGCCCACAGCAGAGTTGAAACAACGACTGAACCAACGATGAGCACGCCTCCCATTGTCGGCGTCCCGCTTTTGGCCATGTGTCCCTGTGGGCCTTCTTCGCGAATCTGCTGGCCAATGTTCCACTTTCGAAGCGCTTCAATCAGCTTGCCGCCGAAGATGAGCGAAAGCAGCAACGCGGTGATAGACGCATAGGCCGTGCGAAAAGTGACATACTGAAAAACGTTAAGAGCCTTGATGAGATACCACTCCTTATCCTTGAAGTGGTTGTAAATCAGCTCGTATAAAACGTAATAAATCATTCGTGACTCGACTCGTAACGCAGACTTTAGTTTGCGACGTTAACTATCATCTGGCGCTACAACTGCTCATCCTCACCCGCCAGGGCAAAACGTTTTCGAATGATGTCGACGATCTTGTCCGTCGCAACGCCACGCGATCCTTTTACCAAGACAAGATCTCCTTCCTTCACTTCTTCAACCAACGCCTGGCCTGCTTCATCGGCCGTTTCAAAAAAGCGCGTTTCGTTTAGACCGGCTTCGTTTGCTCCCGCAAGAATTTCTGAGGCCAATCCCTGAACACCCCACAGGACATCAACGCCATCTGCCGCCTCGTGGGAACCGATTTCTCGTCCCGCCTCCCGATGGAGTTCGTGCGATTCCGGGCCGAGCTCCAGCATCTCTCCGGCGATCACGATGCGCCGTCGCGACCTTCCGCCCCCTTCAGTAATCGTTCGCACCATATTCATCAATGAACGCGGATTCGAATTGTACGAGTCGTCGACGACCCTGAATCCTGCGGCAAAATCTAAAACCTCTCCGCGCATTCGCGGCGGCGTGGCCGTAGTTAGCGCCGCAGCAATTTGGTTTGCCCCAACGTCGAAAGCCGTTGCTACCGCGGCAGCAGCGAGTGCGTTCATCAAGTTGTGCCGTCCACTCATCGGCAAACTCGCCGACGCTTCACCCGAGGGAGTTATCAAGCGAAAACTGATTGAGCCGAGGCGACTAATGTCGATGTCCTTCGCCGCCACGTCCGCCGATCGTTCGATGCCAAAGGTTATCGTGGGGCCCGGATGCAGACCGCGCATTCCCATTACCCAATCGTCGTCTGCGTTCAGGACAGCAACTCCCGTTGGTTTCAACCCTTCAATCAGTTCTGCTTTCGCAGCGGCAATGTTTTCCATGCTGCCGAGGTACTCCAGATGCACCGGAGCGATCATCAGTTCTACGGCAACATCCGGCGGCGTGATTTGGCAGAGCCGCTGAATCTCATGTGTGGGCGACGACATCCCCATCTCGAGCACCGCCACATCAAACTGATCGGGAGACTTGCCCTCGCTTACCATTCGCAGCACTGAAAGCGGCAGCCCTAAACCGTTGTTGTAGTTGCGCTCGCTCTTCAGTACGCCCATACCGGTCGAACTCAGCAAATGCGCCGTCAGTTCCTTCGCTGTTGTTTTGCCTGCACTCCCGGTAATCCCAACGACCCGTTTGCCCCATGCCATGTAAACGCGGTGCGCGAGCATTTGTAGAGCAGCGATTGCATCGTCGACTAAAAGCAGCCGGCCTTTCAGTGCGCCAAGGTGCGGATCAGAACTTACTCGGTCCGTGCGTGCGACGGCGGCTATCGCGCCCTTGCGAAACGCCTCCTCGATGTACTGATGACCATCAGCAAAGCTGCCATTGAACCCGGCGCGGGCGTAGTCTTCCTGCGACAGCGCGAAGAAGAGCTCGCCCGCACCGACTGATCGCGAGTCAATCGAAAAATCTGTGATTTCTTTGTCAAACAACTCGGCGCTTACGGCTTCAGCGTTTGCGCCCATCAAAAGCGTTGCCTGTCCTACATTCACGTTATGCCGACCTCTTGCTCCACGACTAATTCCAAGGATTCGAGCGTTTCCAGGGCAGCAATTGGTAATGCCGGCGACGGGTTCACGCTCAACTCAGATTGTCGCACCGCGAGGGAGGCCACGGGAAATTCGGAACTATCGGCTACCGGAATCAACTCCTCCCGTTGCGCGCCACCATGGGTTTTGTGCGTGACTCGCTTCACCCTCAAGCGCCTGCGGCATGCTGTGACTCGTTCCCGTAAACCATTTCCAAAGATCGGCGCAGTCAGCACTCGTTGGGGGATCATTTCGCGTGCTCCGTTTTGTTGTAACGCAAACTGTTAGTTTGCGGATGGTTCCCTCAGATTCAGACGCAAACTAACAGTTTGCGTTACTCTTCAATTCAATCTCCCAAAATCAACGTAGATTACTTGTCCCGGTTTCAACTCTGTTCCAGCTAACGGCATTTGCTTGATGACGCGCCCTTCACCATGAGCTTCGACCTGCATTCCCAGTTGTGCGCAAGCGCGTGCGACGTCGCGTACGCTGCGTCCACGCAAGTCAGGCATCAAGATCGCTTTACTGGTTGCCACTGCGTAAACAATCTCGCCACCTTTGCTGTCGCGCGCAGCCCTTGGCATTGTCGATTCTCTCGACTGCTCCTGGCGTGCTTCTTCGTCTCGCGCTTTCGAGATTTCCTCAGCCGTTTGCGGTGTGCGAGCGATTAGTTCAGTAGGTTCCTTGAAATCTGTGTCCGGCATCACGCCAAGTTCGGGCAGTACCTGCTCCGCAATCTGACGAAACACGGGCGCGGCTACGTCGCCGCCGTGATAAGCACCGCCAGGTTCGTCAATCACCACGATAATTACTACGGCCGGATTATTTACCGGCGCAAAGCCAACAAACGACGCTACGTATTTGCTCGATGAATACGTGCGTGTCTTTGGATCGATCTTCTGCGCGGTGCCTGTCTTGCCCGCCGCCGTGTAACCGTCTAGCTGCGCCTTCTTGGCTGTTCCATTCAGCGTCACGTCTTCGAGCATGCCTCTCAGCGCACCGGCTGTTTCCTTGCTGATAACGCGTCGCTGCTCGGGATTCGGCCGGTAGATGGTTGCGCCAGCGGCATTCCGAATCTCGCGAATCACGTGTGGCGCCACTCGCACGCCATCGTTAGCCAGCGCGCCAAAAGCCGCGGCCATCTGCAAGGGAGTAACACCAATTTCCTGTCCGATTGCGACAGAGCCAATCGAGGACGGTAGCCAGCGCTTGAGCGGATGGACTATGCCGGCCGTCTCACCGGGCAATTCCACACCGGTTCTGGAACCAAAACCAAAACGCGTGATGTAGTCATGCATTGTCTGATCGCCGACCCGAAGGCCAAGTTTGATTGCCGCCACATTGCTCGACTTCGCTAGCGCCTCGGTAATCGTCAAGGTCCCAAAAGCGGTGTGATCGCGAATCACCCGCTTCGCTACCGTGATGGAACCCATCTGGCAATCTATTTGATCCGTCGGTTTTGCAAGTCCTTTTTCCAGCGCCGCGGAAAACGCCACTACCTTGAAAGTCGATCCGGGTTCGTAGATGTTTTGGAGCGCCCAATTCGCTCGCGTCTCTGGTGAAGCGGCGCCAACGTCGTTTGGATCAAAAGTCGGCGCATTTGCCAGGGCCAAAATTTCGCCGGTGCGTGGATCGAGCACGATGGCAGTTCCTGACTTCGCCCTGGACTGCGAGACTGCGGTAGTTAGAGCTGCCTCGGCCTGGTACTGAATTGTCTGGTCGACTGTCAAAACAATTGTTTGACCGGGGCGACCCGATATTTCCGTACTCTCGTAAGCTCTGCCCCTCGAGTCTCTTTCGATAAAAAGCTTGCCCGGCTCGCCAACAATCTTTTCGTTGTAGACCTGCTCAATGCCGGCCAGTCCGTTTCCGTCAAGTCCTACGAAGCCCAGAATGTTGGCAGCCAGTGAGCCGTTTGGATAAAAGCGCTTCGGCTCCTTCCGCATGTGAACGCCGGTTAGCTGTAATGCCTCCACCGCGTGCGCCTGATCCGGCGTGACCCTCCGCGCCGCCCAAAGAAAACGTCGTCCGCTCTTTCGTGCTTCAACGACGCGAGTGAAGAGTTCGGACTGGTCCAGACCCAAAACGGAGGACAACATGTTGGCAGTGCACTCTATGGCTTCAACTGATTGCGCTTCAGTTTTCTTGTCGAACTCGTCGGGCGCGATGAACACAGAAATCGTGTCGATGCTGCGCGCTAACTCTCGACCCTGTCGATCCAGCAACGGTCCGCGTTGAGGACTCGTTTCCACCGCATCCTGTTGCTGTCTCTGCGCACGTTCGACCAACTTGTCGTGTTCAGAGACCTGTAAATAGACGAGCCGCGCGCTAATTCCGAGCATCCAGAAAACGACGAAAGCCGCAACAAAAAGCGTGCGGCGAATCGAAACTTCGGATTGTGGTTCTGACTGAGCGCGGCGCGCCAACATTCCTTGGATGTATCCCTTCTAGCTGACTCTCGAGGGAAAGAGTACTCGCCCGATTACATTCAGACCTGAAGGTTGAGAGATTTCAGGTCTGACAGAAACTCTTTACTAACGCTGAAACGTCGCGGAAGGATTAAGCAGCGCTGGGGCGAGCCGCAGTTGACTCCGTTTGCTGGCTTTCTCAACTCCAAGTTGCGCGGCTAGCAAGGGCTTCAGGCCCAATTCACGTGCCTGCGATTCCAGACGTGCTGGAGCAAAGGCCTGTTCGCGCAACAACATCAAGTGCTGTTGCTCCTGGACCAGCTTCTCGCGTTCCCGACGCAGGTTTTCGCTTTGATAGCCATACTGAACGGCAGCGAAATGCTGTCGCGCCGCGAAGACGAACCCGCCTGCCAACACCAGTCCGCAGCCCAGCAGTACCGCCAGCCGGTAGAGCGCCCGCATGTCGCGGTCATGGTGAATCGGGGAATTGCGTTGCTTCGAGGGAACTCTTTTCATGGGGAACTCCCGGGGTCCTGGTTTCTACGAAATGAGACTTACGATCCAAACTTGCAAGAGCTGGGCGAAGACTCCTGCCACACCAATCGGACATCGATCATTCAATCAGCTTCCGACAAGCACGCAATTTTGCGCTGCGTGATCGCGGATTTGCTTCCAGCTCGGAAGCATCTGGCGTGACCGGCCGCTTCGTTAATATCTCGACGACGCGGCGTGCTCCGCAGGTGCAAATGTCTGGTCGAGTTTCACAGTGGCAGTAACCGGATAATCGCCGAAGCTCTTGCTTCATGATCCGATCTTCAAGCGAATGGAAACTGATAACAACGAAGCGTCCGTCAGGTTGTAAAAGATCTACAGAGGTTTCGACGAATGTTCCCAACCCTTCAAGCTCTTGATTGACTGCGATGCGTAAAGCTTGAAACGTTCTCGTGGCCGGGTGGATTTGCCAGCGCTTTTTGCGGCCTGCAGCGCGTGCCACCAGATCGGCTAATTCCTTGGTTGTCGTGATCGGCGTTCCGTGCTCGCGACTTTCAACGATCCACTTGGCGATGCGGCGTGAGTTTCGCTCTTCGCCATATTTAAAAATGATTGCTGCTATTTCTTCCTCGGAAAGCTGGAGGAGAAGGTCCGCAGCGGTTGATTCGTCGCTCTCGACGTCCATCCTCATGTCCAACGGAGCATCGAAGCGGAAACTAAATCCGCGCGTAGGCGAGTCAAATTGGAGTGACGAAACGCCAAGATCGGCGAGAATACCTGCCGGCTCCTTTTCACCCAGGCTCACGAGAACGCTAACAATTTCGCGAAAGTCTGCGTGTACGGGCCGGAAGCGTGAACCAAACTGTGCTAAGCGCTCACTGGCTAAACTGAGTGCTTCTACGTCGCGGTCAAACCCTATGACGCGCGTTTCACTGGATGCCTCCAGGATGGCTTCACTGTGCCCGCCGAGACCCACCGTGCAGTCGACAAAGAGACCTCCTCGCTCTGGTGCGAGGAACTGAATGGTTTCCCGAAGCAGCACGGGGCGATGGGGCGCGCCTATGCCCCCCAAAGGCGCAGCCATCACCACCGCCCCGTGATCTCGTTCAAAGAACTGTCAAAACCGTGAATCGTGAATCGTGAATCGTGAATCGTCAGGGTCAACTGGAAATCGACCAGGCTGTTTGTGAATCGTCTCGCTCTATCCATTTACGATTTACCATTTACGATTCACGCGTTAGATTCCCAGCTTCGCGATCGCCGCCTCGTCTTCCTCGGTATAGGGGTCCGCCAAAAGACGCGCCTTGAATACGTCGAGCTCCCAAACCTCGAGGTACGTCAGGTAACCCATTACCGCGACGTCGCCCATCACTCCAGCTGCTTTTCGCAGCAACGGATGGATCAAGAGGCGTCCCTGAGCGTCGATCGCCGCCTGTTGACCGTAGTAGTTCGTTCTGTCAAGGAACTTGCGCCGCGCCGGATCCATCGTCGGCAAGAGTGAAAGTCTCTGTTCTATCGATTCCCATTCAGGCAGCGGGTAGATGCGAACGTTCTCGCCATTGAGACTCGTGATGTAGAATTCCCCGCCGTGTTTCTCGTCAATCAGGCGACGAAAAGGAGTCGGCACCTTTAGCCGACCCTTTGCATCGATGCGGGCCGTGTAGTTTCCCCGAAGCATTTGATTGACAGGTCAATAGAGTTTGGTGGGTGGCCTAAAGGGAAAAGTAAAACTCTTGATCGGTTGCTACGAGGTTGGACCCACTTCCGACCACTTTTGACCACCCGAGTCGGATACTACGCTCCATGATTTTGAGTGTCAATAGGGAATCCTCAGAAAACCTTAGCTTTTTGGCCTGTTTCGAACCCTGGCCGGAACTTAGTGTTCGCCTCTTGTCGCCCTCTTCAAGCGCTAGAATTTAGCGCGAGGCCCTTCGAAAAGCCGACGATAGGCAGTGGGTGGGCCTTGTTGTATATTGGCGCGCCATGTTTCTGCCAAAGATTCCTTGTCTAATCACAACTGAATGAACCTCGACTCCGGAGGATTTGTCAGTCTCTTACTGTTCGGTTTGCTCGCCGCCGGCGCGAATCTACTGGGCGGCTTTGTGCTGATCAGATCCGGCGCGCATCGCTTTGGCGAACGCTTTCTCAAGTACCTGGTGGCTCTCGGCGCTGGGTTCATGTTGGCGGCCATTTTTATTGAGATCATTCCGGAAAGCGTCAACATCTGGACGTCTGAAGTTTCGGGACGCAGCGCCGGCGAGGCGGTAGTCGGCGCCATGACACTGCTGCTGGGCGGCTATCTGCTCATTCAACTCTTTGAGCACACCATCGCTCCTCACTTTCACTTCGGCGCCGAAACCCATCCTGAGTCTTTCATGCGGCCATCTGCGGCCTACACCGCAGTTGGCGGCCTTTGGATCCATACCTTCTTTGATGGCGTCTCAATTGCTGCGGCTTTTCTAGTCAACTTCCGAGTCGGATTACTCGTATTCATCGCGATATTGCTACACAAGATGCCGGAAGGGTTCACAGTCGCGTCGATTATGTTGGCATCCGGTCGCTCATCGCGCACCGCCCTGCTGGCCACCATCGCTATCGGGGCTGCCACGCTTGCGGGTGTTATTGCCATAGCGTTGCTGCATACAAGAATAAGCGGCGCCGTCGGTTACGCCCTGCCCTTTTCGGCTGGTGTCACGCTCTACGTTGCCGCCAGCGACCTGATCCCCGAGGTGAACCACAAAGAAGAAAGAAACCCCACGGTATCGATAGTCGTCTTTGTAGGAGTAGCGCTTTTTTATCTATTGCATAAGTTGATCGAGGGGTAGTGTGGCATTTTTGTTGAGAAGATTGTTTCCGGGATCTAGGTACAGCGCCGTTTGTGGCGTGGTTTCCCTCGTCCTGGCATCCGCCGTACTGCTTTTGGTTTTTCCAGGCGCCACGTCTGCGCAAACAGCGAAATCGCCGATTCCGCTTCCCTCACCTTTCACGCCAATAATCGATTACGCAAACGTCATTGATCCGGACACCCGCAAGAAGCTGGAGGCAATTTATCTAAACCTGAAGCAACGAGCAGACATCGAGTTTGCCGTTGTTACAGTGGACACGACCGGCGACCGCGATATCTTCGAATACTCGCTGGACGTCGCGCGTGGATTCGGAATCGGATCGAAAGAAGGCGAGAAGAACGGCTTTCTTTTATTGGTTGCGGTCAAGGATCGAAAATACTTTACGCAGGTAAGCGACCATCTGGAAGGCGATCTAAACGACGGACTGGTGGGCCAGATTCAGCGGGAACGGCTCGTACCGGAATTCAAGAAGGGAAATTACAGTAAAGGAATCTACGACACGGTCCAAGCATATGTCGCTACACTTGCCGAAAAACGCGGCTTCAACATTGATGGCATTGACCAGCGTTACGCATACCGCGCAACACCCGAACGGCCACGCAGCGGATCAAAGCCAGCAGGCCTCTCGAGCATATGCTGCATAGTGATTTTAGCTTTCTTCGTTATCATTATTCTTATTGCATCAAGCCGAGGGGGTCGTGGCGGCCGTGGGGGACGCGGAGGCGGGGACTGGTGGAAGTGGGCCCTCGTCGGCGGTCTGATAAATGCAGCAACGAGCGGTAGCCGCGGCTCAAGCAGTGGTTGGAGCGGAGGCGGATTTGGCGGAAGTGGGGGTGGCTTCGGCGGTGGCGGAGGATTTGGCGGTGGCTTTGGAGGCGGTGGCAGTTTTGGTGGAGGAGGCGCCGGCGGAAGTTGGTAACGATACCAGTTTGTGGTTGTTCGGCCTTTCTTATTCAGCGACTGGATTTCTGCTAGTATCGGTACACGCTAACAAACAGGATGGTTAAGACAGTAGTTCACGACGCATTAAACGGTCTGATAAAGGACCTTGTCATAACGCACGGCGACAACCTCGCTGCGGTGGTGCTTTACGGATCTGCGGCGGCGGGCGACCATATCGAGCTGCGGTCCGATTACAATTTGCTCATCACCTTGCACCGAATCACCCCGGAAGATTTACGTCAGGCGCAGGCACCGATGCGCGAATGGCAGCGCCTGGGACATCCGCTTCCGGTCTATTTCACGACTGAAGAGCTTTCAGACGCCGCGGACGTTTTTCCCATCGAGTTTCATCAGATGGCTAACGCGCGGATGGTGCTTTATGGGGCGGATCCGTTTCAGAACCTGCAGTTTTCGGATATCAACCTGAGACATCAAACCGAGTATGAGCTGCGCAGCAAACTGATTCAGTTAAGACGGATGTACATTCCTGCTTCCGTTTCAGTTGAAAAGCTGTCCGATTTGATGAGCGATAGTTTGGCCAGTTTTGCGGCTTTGTTTCGTGCAGTGCTAATCCTATACGGCGAAGAAGCGCCGGTGGCCAAGCCGGATTGCGTTCGTGCGACAGTGCAGCGATTTGGACTTAATCCAGAACCGTTTGAAAAGATCTTTTCGTTTCGCACAACGGACTACCAGCCCCCCAGTGATAAGGAAGCTAACGACATTTTTGGCGCTTACATGGCCCAGGTCGAGCGTGTCATCGAAGTGGTCGATGAATTCTTGAACCGAGAACGTTAAGTGGAAGAACCAGGAGAATTGTGATGAATCCAAAAAGAACATTATTACTCGCGCTGCTGTTTTTCGTGGCGGCAACGGGGAGCGGTTGCGGTTACAACACACTGACTACCAAACACGAGAACGTGAAGGCCAAGTGGGCTAACGTGGAGACGCAGTTGCAACGCCGTGCGGACCTGCTCAACAACCTGGTTGAGACGGCAAAACTAGCCGGCGTCCAGGAACAGGAAGTTTTTGGAAAGATCGCCGAGGCACGATCCCGGTTGCTGAATGCTGCGCAACAGGCGCCACAAGGCGAAGGCGGCGATAAGACGCCTGAGCAAAAGCAGGCTGTGATCGATGCGGCGAACAGTTTCGGCGGCACCATCGGCCGATTGCTGGTATTGCAGGAGGCGTATCCGCAGTTGCGTTCAAACGAGAATTTTCTTAAGGCGCAGGACGAGGTTGTGGGAACTGAAAACAGAATTGCCACTTCACGCAAGGACTACAACGACGCCGTGCAGGATTACAACACTACGCGCGCACAATTCCCGACCATCATCGCGGCGAAGCTGTATGGCTTTAAGGAAGAGCCTTACTTCAAAGCGGAAGAAGGAGCGACACAGGTGCCGCGGATTGATTCAAACTCCCTGCGGCCGAATCAAAGCCCCTCGCCTGCGCCAACGAAGTAGTCGTTCACAGTTGAAACAAAAGGGCCGCTCTCTGGAGCGGCCTTTTTTTTAGTTCGTTGATAGGGCAGCCACAATGGTCGGCCTTGTATGACGTGCTCCCTAGAAGCCGCGAGAATTGCACATGTCGCAATGGTCGCAAGGCTTGCCCGCTTCAAGACTGCACATCTTTTCTTTTTCGAAGAAATCGACGAGCTCCGAAACAGTCGCTTCTTCTACGCCGAATTTCTCCTGACTCGGATGTGAGTAGGAGGTATTGACGCCTGCTAGCCATGGCGAGTGTGTAATCAACACGGGCTTCTGCTGCACGGGATACCGGTTTGCCTCGCTGGATCGTTGGATTGGGGTTGATGTCCTGGTCGGTTCTGAGTTCACCTTGGCTTCGAGCTGCGCAATTTTTCTTTGCAACTCGCTAAGGCCGGCACGGACGGCAGCCAGCTCGGCGCCGACTTCGGCTTTGGGGTGGGACGATGTTGAAGTGGATCCGCGTTCGCTCGA
>JALZOO010000137.1 GCA_030913905.1 Acidobacteriota bacterium | reverse complement strand
CGGGACCACGACCCACGGTCCGTGTAGACGAAACGAACGCATGAATCTATTCGCCTTTCAATTCACAATGCCTGACGTCAGTCTATCGCTGCTGATGCCGGAGCTGATCGTCTGCACAGTGGCGATTGTCGTCATGTTGGTAGACGCGTTTGCGAAGCCGGCTCAGCGTTGGGTTACCGGCGGCATTTCCCTTCTCGGCTTGCTTGCAGCGGCAATTAGTTCAGCCTGGTTGTGGGTTTCCTGGCGAGGCGCAAACGAAGCTTTCAACGGCATGATCGTTCTGGACGAACTGCGTCTGGGATTTACTTTCGTGTTTCTGATTGTCTCCGCACTCACGATCCTGGTTTCCGTCGTTTGGGCCGAGAATGAGCGGCTTCCGGCAGGAGAGTTTCATTCGCTGCTGATGTTTGCCACGGCCGGCATGATGTTTATGGCCTCGGCCGGCGACCTGGTTATTGTTTTCCTTGGGCTCGAAATACTGTCTATCGCCACCTACGTTATGTGCGGCTTTCGCCGTACCGACATCCGCTCTAACGAATCGTCGATGAAGTATTTCATTCTGGGTTCGTTTTCATCTGCTTTCCTGCTCTACGGCATAGCACTCGTCTATGGCGCAACTTCCACGGTTGCCGGGTTGCCGGGAACAACCAACATCAACGAGATAGCCAGACGCTTACCTGAAGCACAATATCCGGCTCTGCTGTTTGCCGGAGCCGCCATGATGTTGGTCGGCTTCGGCTTCAAGATCGCCTCTGCGCCTTTCCACGTTTGGACACCAGACGTTTACGAAGGCGCGCCCACTCCGGTTACGGCGTTTATGGCGGCAGGGCCCAAGGCTGCCGGCTTTGCTTCGTTTCTGAGAGTTTTTGTTTTCGGCTTTCCGTTTGTCGTCGCGGCCGGTTCTGCCGGAGTTGCGGGTCAACTGCATAGCGCGTGGCTCGGCACAATGGTGGTTCTCGCTATCGCAACCATGACCGTCGGAAATGTGGTCGCGATTGCGCAGAACAATGTGAAGCGAATGCTGGCCTATTCGTCCATCGCCCACGCAGGTTATGCGCTCGTGGGGTTTATCGCTGCAGGCGCAGCAACTGATGTCGAACAACGCAACGCAGCCATCACCGCAGTAATCTTTTATTTGCTGACTTATGCGGTGATGAATCTGGGCGCTTTCGCGGTGGTACAAATCATTGGACGCGCGGGCGACCGCCGCACAGAGGTCGAGGACTACAACGGCATCGGCTTTCAATCGCCGTGGCTCGCTTTCTCGTTGTCGTTGTTTTTGCTAAGCCTGCTGGGGATGCCACTAACGGCCGGCTTCATCGGCAAGGTTATGGTCTTCCGCGCCGCGCTGGATCAAGGCTATTACGCGCTGGTGGTAATTGGCGTGCTTAACACCGCCATCTCAGCTTATTACTACCTGCGATTGATCATCGTCATGTTTTTCCGCGAACGAACTACTGTTTGGAGTCCGCCGCGAATACCTGCGAGCGTTGGCGTGGCATTGGTAATTACGATTCTTGGCGTGCTTTATCTGGGTCTTTTTCCCGGCCGCGTTATCAACGCGCTCCAGACCAAGCCGGTGGTGTCGATCACGATGCGATAACACCACTAAATTGGTTTTGGAGTGCGGCGACTTGTCGCCGCTTTTTCTTTGCCCGGTTAAGAAGCGAGCGATCCGCTGTACTACGAGTATGAGCTTTGCCCTAAGAGTCTTCCGTTGGTGTGGCTTCGGCTTTGCCGCCGGATGTGCGGCGGTGGCTATGCCCCGCCGTAGAGGTGCCCTTTACATTTTTGGGCTACGCCCTTGGTGCGCTATTTGGCCCAAACAAATCCAAAGGGCCAAGCCCGAACCAGGGGCATAGCCCGGGAATAGTCTGGCCGCTGTCGGCGGGGCATAGCCACCGCCGCACATCCGGCGGCAGAGCCGAACCTAACATGGCCCATGACTTTTGAGGCAAAGCTAACAGGATACGCAAACTAACAGTCTGCGTTACGAGTTTCGTTGGAATAACTGAGGAATTTCTAATGCCATCGAGGGTGCTTTCAGGTATTCAGCCAACAGCCGAGATGCACATCGGCAATTATTTTGGGGCGGTCAAGAATTGGGTGGCCCTCCAGGACACGCATGAGTGTATCTACTGCATTGTCGACCTCCATGCGATCACGATGCCGTATGATCCAACGAAACTGCGCGCCAACACCGAGCGCATGGTCATTGACCTGCTTGCGTGTGGCATTGATCCAAACAAAGCCATTATGTTCATTCAGTCGTTAGTCCCTGAACATACCGAGCTGTGTTGGATCTTGAGTTGTCTTACTCCGTTTGGCGATCTAAGAAGAATGACTCAGTTCAAAGACAAGTCGGAACTGATCGAGGGGCAGGATGCAACGCAGTTCGTTTCCGCTGCGCTGTTTACTTATCCAGTGCTTCAGGCCGCGGACATCCTGGTCTACCGCGCGCAACATGTGCCCGTCGGCAAAGATCAGGAACAGCATCTCGAGCTCTCGCGCGAGCTTGCCAGGCGTTTCAACAATCAATTCGGGGTTGATTTCTTTCCCGAGCCGGAGCCGTTATTCACCCAAACGCCAAAGATAATGTCGCTGGTCGATCCCACGAAGAAGATGAGTAAGAGCTCAGGCGAGCGCCATTACGTTGGTCTCTTCGAAGACGAACAAAGCATTCGCGCAAAAATCAAAACCGCGGTTACTGACAGCGGTGGTGTGCCGCAGGGAGAGATGAGTCCGGGCGTGGCGAACCTATTTGAGATTCTTAAAGCTTGCGGGAAGACGGATGAAGCAAACGGACTACTTCAGGAACACAACGCGGGAACGCTGAAATACAGCAAGCTCAAGGAAGTTGTTGCCGACGCGCTTGTTGAGTTGACCTCCGAACTGCGTGCGAAACGCGCGGAAATTGCGGCAAACATTTCAACAGTAAATGCCTGTGTGACAGAGATGTCGGAAAAAGCGCGCGGTATAGCTTCTGGCACCATCAAAGAAGTTCGAAAGCTGGTTGGCCTTCCGGAGCGGAAGACAAGCTAAAGCTTGAACTCTGAACTTCTTGAGTTTGAGAAAGACGCCAGACAAAAGTAGAATCAGTTCAAACAGTCTGACTCTATCATGCTCATCGTAATGAAAGCTGACGCGACGGATGCCCAGGTGGAGGCAGTCGTGCGCGTGATTGAGGAACTCGGCTATCGTGCCCATCCCATGTCCGGCGCCGCCCGCACGGCCATCGGAATCACCGGCAACCAGGGTGCAGTCGATTCCTCGCGCTTCGAAAACCTACCCGGAGTCGCCGAAGCAATTCGTGTTAGTAAACCATACAAACTGGTTACTCTTGATCTTCATGCGGAAAAAACTGTGGTCCGAGTGGGTGACGCGGCCATTGGTGGAGATGAACTCGCGATCATCGCTGGCCCATGCGCCATCGAAAGTCGAACGCAGGCCTTTGCAATAGCCGAGACTGTTCGCCGCAGTGGCGCACGATTCTTTCGCGGGGGCGCGTTTAAGCCAAGAACATCGCCTTATGCGTTCCAGGGGCTGGGCGAAGATGGATTGAAGATTCTGGCGGAGATTCGAGACACCTACGGAATGCGGATTGTCACCGAAGCATTGGATGAGCCGGGAGTCGACCTGGTAGAGCGATATGCGGACGTGATTCAGATTGGCGCCCGCAGCATGCAGAACTTTACTTTGTTGCGACGCGCCGGCAAGTCGCGCCTGCCTGTGTTACTTAAGCGCGGGCTCTCCGCAACCCTCGACGAATGGTTGCTGGCCGCCGAATACATCATGTCTGAGGGTAACTATCAGGTTGTTCTTTGTGAGCGCGGCATTCGGACCTTCTCACAGCACACGCGCAACACACTCGACCTTGCATCTATTCCGGCAGTCAAACGTATTTCTCATTTACCGGTAATCGTTGATCCTTCACACGGCACGGGAAAAAACTTCATGGTCACGCCGCTCGCTCGGGCTGGAGTCGCCGTTGGCGCGGATGGGTTAATTGTTGAGGTGCACGATCGGCCCAGTCAGGCGTTATCGGACGGCGCGCAGGCCCTGACGCCCGAGCAGTATGAGCAACTGGTGAGCGAGGTGCGTGCGATTCACGATGTAGTTATTCCGGCTGTCGTTGGATAGCCACAAACCACGATATGCCTGCAACCCAGCAAAACGTGCAGTCGGGAAGGGGGTACACCCCCGCTGTTTGGGAATGCTCAATTGGGGGCATGCCATCCCTGGAGTTGAAGCCGGCAGTTTAGAGTTCATCAAGCTTTAGCTTGCTGCTTCCCAACAAGCAACCTGAAGGTTGAACTCTAAACTTCTTGAGTGTTTTGCTGCTGATTGCTTTAGGTTTTGGATGAGCCGGCGAGGATATCGGCAAGGTCTCTAGCAAAAACTGATCGCGGCACGATCTGATCATAACCAGCCTCAACTGCCTGTTTCTGCAATTCCACCTGCACATGCGAAAAGAAACCCAGCAAGGGAATGTTTTGTAAACGTTCGTCTGTTTTGAATTTTCTCGCCAGCTCGAGAGGGCTGAGCTTCTGGTTGTGCAGGTCTACTACGACGAGATCCGGAGTCTCTTCGCTCGCTGCTTCCCGGGCCGCGTCCAACGTGCGAGGAAACCTGACAATCACGCCCAGGGCTTTCGCCGTTGCCTGAATCTTCGAAACGAAGAACATATCGTCAACCACAGCTATAAGAGTTCGAGGCATATTGGAGTCCTTAGGAATCGGCCCAAAGGCCCACGCCGAGTTTGTGGGCTCGTTTTGTAATCCTAACTAATTTGGCGTAAAGATAATGCAAATGGCGACCGCAACTCCCCCACTTCAAGAATCCGAGAAGCTTGAGTTCGGCAACACGCGGCGGGACGTGAGCGCGGTTGGCGATAACTCCAGTATCGTCGTGGCATCATACAACATCCGATATGCGGCCGGTCAGTATCTCATTTCAGGCGGCTTGCTGCGAAAGGTGGGCCTACTCACATCGCGAGGCCGCGACACGAAAGTGGGCCGGCACATCGGCACCGCCGCGCGTGTGTTTTCTGAAGGCAAACTATTACCTCGACCAGATCTACTAGCCTTGCAGGAAGCCGATAAGGAAACAAAGCGTGCGGGTGGCCATCATGTTGCTCGAGAGTTAGCTGAAGCGTTGGAGATGGGCTGGGTTCACGCGCCCGTTGGAATTCCTCGCGGCGTAAAGC
>JALZOO010000135.1 GCA_030913905.1 Acidobacteriota bacterium | reverse complement strand
CGGCGACAGCAAGCCGCGTTGGTCTCCATCGCTGCGCATGCGAATCTCCTGGCGCTGTTTTTGTTTTCGTTTCCCAGTCTATTGTACCGGCCAAGAGACTTCGCGAGGAGGCGCGTCCTGCTCGCTTCAGAGTCCACACTATGCATAAAACAGCAGCCACTATCCCACCAAACGCACCCAGTATCAGCGACTGTGGAGAGACGTGCAGCTTAAGCAGAGTCGTGCCAACTGCATCAACCCACCACGTCCGTAAGCCCAACATCATTAAGTAGGCATACGCGACAGCACCCCCCAGGCCAATTACGCTTCCGGCCAGAGCCAGTAACGCACCTTCCATTAAGAAAAGCTTGCGAATACTTTTTGCGGGAAAACCAATGGCCTGTAGTAGTCCAATCTCGCGCAATCGTTGTTCGACACCCAGCTTGAAAAAAAGTGCCGTCAGAAGCAATGCCGAAACGACAAGGAAGAAACTGAAGTAGAGAAAATATTCACCGAAGTCGGTGGCCCCCTGCGATGCAGCTAATCCTTCGGCGCGTACAGGCAGCACAGTTAACCCCATACTCGCTGGTTTCAGTGCATCGCGAAGCATTTGTCGGAATCGATTCGTTGTCTGGTCCAGCGGCACTTCGGCGCGAATCACGCGGAGTGAGGTGAGTTTGCCGTAACGCGATTGCCACAGTTTCTGGCCGGCGCTTAAAGGAATGAAAGCTTTCGGAGTCGTCCGATATCTGTCCCAGTATTCTTCGTCCTGCGGTCGAATGCGATTCAGGTCAACTGGAAACGGCGGGTCCCAATCCGCCAAACTGGGCGATTCGCTGATACCCGGATACTCAGGCACGAGATCGCGATCCGCAGCCAGTCCGGAAATCGGCACCACGGCCGCCAGTTCAAATTGCGCTTGTTTCGTGTCGAGTCTTCCATCTTCATGCCAGACGAAATATTCGAGTGAGATTGTGTCGCCCGGTTTCGCGCCGAGATCGCGTGCTGTCCACTCGTTGAGAATAAGAGGTGTGTGATTAAGTGCATCGTCTGGAGGACTAGCTTTCGACATGGTCTTAAACACAACATCATCGATTGCCGTGACTAATGAATACGGAACTGTACGTTGTCCTGTCGTAATGCTGTTTGCTACGTACGAAAGGACGGGAACTGTTTGCGACGGCAAAGCGACCGCTACCTCTCTGACGGTCTGGGCTAAATTGTCATCTAGTAAAGTGCTTGACCGCTCCAGGGACATGCCGCGCTGTTGATCCAATGGACGCAATTTAATGTTGTAGTCCTCTAGCTCAACTTTCTCTTTGAGCACCTCCTCGATTGCTGCGGTTCTCTCTGCATCAGATAACCCACCGCTATCCTTCGACCTCGACAACAGAACAGTGTTTACTTTTTCCGGTTGATCCAATTCTCGCTGTAGCAATTCGAGCGGGACGAAGACGGCGCGCACGGTGGTTTGCTGAGGACGGCTAGAAAACTCTCCAAGTTGTTCCGGAGACAGTGTTTCTCGTAGCGTCAAACGCATCGTGCGACCCAGATCGTCTTTCTGTCCGTAAAGCGATTCGATCGGCACGTCGGAAGGCTTTTCGATCTGAACCAAAAGCGAGTCGCCGGGTTTAACGCCAAGTTCTCTCGCCAGGCTGTCGCCGATCAGAGCTTCACGATTCTCCGGCGTCCGGAGTTCGCGTTCATGAAACTTCCAAAACCTTTCGTCAACTCCGTAAACGCGAACACCTCCCGCTCGAGTTTTGGCTATCTCATTACTGACACTTCCTTCAATCTCAATAAGCGGAGCGGCGCGTGTAAAGCCGCGCTCGATACTGGCGACGCCATTGAGATCCTCTGCGAGTTGTTCGCGGAAAAAACCTGTTCCCGTAATGACCTGCTCGGTACGACCCAGGCGTATCAGGAACAGATCACGCAAACTGCCACGCACCGAATCACCGACTAGTAGGGCGCCCGCCAGAACCGATACTGCAGCAGCCACGCCGAGGACGACCGCGACGTTCGTGCGCCAGTAATAAACCAGATTGCGCTTAAGAAGTTGCGATGCTCGCATCAAAGCTGACGAAGTTGATGGTCAACTAATTCGTAACGAAGGGGAAATTGGGCTGCCAGTTCGGCATTATGCGTGACTACCACCAGAATCGTTTTCTGTTGCCGGTGAAGATCCAACAACAGCGAAGCCACCGCATTTGCCGACTTGTGGTCAAGGTTTCCGGTGGGCTCATCGCATAGAACGAGCTTAGGCCGCATGATCAAGGCGCGGGCCAGTGCAACTCGTTGCTTCTCTCCGCCGGAAAGTTCTGCAGGACGATGTTCCAGACGTTCAGTTAAGCCGACTGCATCAAGCAACGTCCTGGCTTGCTTACTGCGATTCCCGTCTTCCGAGGCAACCAGCGTTGGAGTTAGCACGTTCTCGAGAACAGAACACTGAGGCAACAAGCAATGGTCCTGAAAGATAAAACCAATCTGGCGATTACGAAACGACGCGAGATCCTTCTCTTTCAAAGTGAATGGATCCTGTCCGTCGAGGGTAACCCTGCCGCTCGTCGGGGGCTCAAGCGCGCCCATCATGTAGAGCAGTGTGCTCTTGCCGCTCCCCGATGGACCCATGATCGACAACGCGTCGCCGGCCGAAAGTGACAGCGAAATGTTCGAGACTATTTGGAGCGGCCCCCGCGGAGTTGGATACTCTTTGGAGACGTTCTCAACCTTCAGCAAACAAACCCTCCGAAAAATTCAGCCACAGATGGACACGGATAAACGCGGATCAGACAAGAAACAATTTCGCAGGTGCATCGTTTTGGAGTTCCTTCGTTTTCCTTGCCGCTGCGTGTTCATCTCCGTTCATCTGCGGCTCATGCTTTGATAAACTTCAAGCGCGCGTTGGGCCATTAAACCGACGTTGTAGTGCTCGCGCACCCCAGCCGCGCCAGTCGCTCCCAGCCGCGCGCCAAGTTCGGGCTCGTTGAAAATACGTTGGATGCCCCCGGCCAGGCTTTCGACGTCATCGGGCGTTACGAGCAAACCCCCGCCGGTCTTTTCCACAATCTCCGTGAATGCCCCACGTCGAGGCTGCACTACAGGAACGCCACAGGCCATCGCTTCGAGTAGAAAGATTCCCTTTGGCTCATTGTAGGTTGCCGGCACGGAGAGCACGTGTAGTTTTCGCAGGAAAGCGATCTTCTGCTCACGATCCAAGACGCCGCGATAGTTAAACTCTGACGCAAGATCGCAGTCTTTCATCTGTTGCTCAATATCGCTCAAATAACTCTGGTGTTCTGGTGCCAGGTAGCCCGCCACTTCCAGACAGGAATCCTCAGGCAGATCGCCTTCACCACGTAGCTTCTGATAAGCACGCGCCAGCACGTGCAGCCCTTTCTCCGGCGCGACGCGTGCGAAGAATCCGACGGTAAAAGGCTGCGAAGGCTTTAGCTCTCTTGGCTCATAGCCTTCGAGCTTTATGCCGAGCGGCACAACGTGAATCTTTTCCCGCGGAATACCAAGATATCCCGGCACAAACTCCGCATAATATTCACTAACAGAAATGAAAGCATCAACATGCTCGAGGTTCGCGCGTATAAGTTCAAGCGCCTCGGTTCGGTAAGGTTCGTGCAAACCTTCGAGAAACAAATCCTCGCCCTGAAGCGTGCAACAGATTGGCCGCTTCAAGGCTTCTTTGATGGGCTTCGCCAGACCGATCAAAAGAGAGTAAGGCAGCGAGACGACATCAGGTGGCGCTTCCGCGCGGGCCCAGTCCGTCAGCTTCTCAATCTCCTTTTGCTGAAAGCCTGCTTCGCCTTTCAACATTGAAACCGTCATTTCGCCAAGCATCTTCGGGCTGGTAGAGATTGAACGGCGCGAGGCCAACTGCAGCATTGGCTTTGAATCCCACAAACGATCAAGCCAGCGTGGCGAATGACGAAATACAGGAAAGTATTGTTCAAGATAGACACTGATACCGCCGAAAAACACTCGGTCGTTACTAACGTTGGGCTCGTCTGTGCGGGTAGGTGTGTAAACCGGCAATAAGGTGACGTCGTGGCCTTGCGCGAGCAGCTCGGTGGCCAGAGCGTTGTCACGCAAACAACTACCGCAGTACATCTGGCCCGCTCCGCCGGTGAGATAAAGAATCTTCACAGCAAGACTTAAACAGCAGCCGCCTGTTGAAAAGCGCGGCGTCCATACAGGTGGTCGAACAGGTTGCCCTCGTGCGGTTGGTTCCAGCTCACCTGATTCGTGGACACGGCGCCAATATTCAGTCGATCAACGTTTGGCGCAGACACGAGGCGACGGATCAATTTCGGATCAGACGTGATAGCGGTTACAACCAGGCTTGGTCCCAGGGCCGCAGGAATTTCTTCCGGTCTCACCTTTACAACGCTCGCAAACGGAAACAAAAATTCCTTGTTCGCCATAGGATGCTCCGCATCCTCGCACAACAAGACGGTGGGCAGCAGGTATGAACATTCGTTCCAATAAGCCAGCCTGTCGCTGGTCCGGTGCGACGCAGTCACATCTCGGACACCGGGCTCAGTTAATCCCTGATCAATCAACCGCGAAATACGCGTCGCCAAGTTCGCGTCCGTAAAAGGAGCGAGCTGCGCACTCTCATCATCGGCAGCTTTCGGTGCGATTTTGGCCAGGCGCTCGGCAAGCGCGTCTGCGATTTCTTCGGCGTGCGCGGTAACCCAAACGCCCGATGCGTTGATGCATGAACGACCGCCGTTGTCGACGATTGAGGCCACCATAACATCCAGATATTCTTCCCACTGGTCGACGCAGTCATCGCCTATAACAATCTTGCTATACCCGGGCCCGTGAATCTCGATGCGCGAATCGTTTTGCCAGACGCCGGTAGTGGAGCTGTCACCGAAAACCATGCCGCGGCCACAGCTTCTCAGAATTTCAGCGGCACCGGCATGGTCTGCCGGGTAAAAACTGAAAGCTTCGCGCGGAGTTCCCGCACGAATCAGCGCCTGGATGATCCTGTAGGCCGTCCACGGCTCGGCGCTCCCTGGTTTCAGTACCAGCGGCATCTTTAAAGGTACTGCCGGAATCCATAACGAATGCACGCCCGGTGAGTTGTTAGGCAGCACCACGCCGAGCGACTGTCCGCGAGGAAAAAAGCTCAACGGATAACCTTCGAAGTTGCCAAAGCCCTGATCCAGAACCTCCCAGTTCAAGTTTCTCGTTAGCCCATTGAGCACGTTTTCCATTTCGGAAAGCATGCTGCGAATTTTCTGCATGTTTCTGCGGGCGAGAACGTAAGGCAGACCGGTGGTCGCAGATACCTGTTGCACATAATCCTCGGTTGTCTGCAGCTCATCCCCGAGCGGCAAAGCGTCATCAGCAAAATGTCCGGCAGCGCGACGGCAAATCTCCACCAGCTCGGCCGTCGAAAATTGCGTAAGCTTGTCCCGGCCGGCTTGCTGTTCACGCAAGTCGCGGCGAATCAAGCCGACATTTGCCTGGCTGACTTCGACAAACGGTTCGCGGGTGCGGTGGTGTGGCACATGCGCAACATCGAGACTTTTGTAGGGTTCGCCTTTTCGGAGTAAAGGAATGTGCAACATAAAAATTTAGATTTAGAGGTTGTGTTCGTGTAATTCGTGGATATGCTTTTGACGTTCCAAAAGATTGATCCACGAATCACACGAACTACCACGAATAGGGGACGATTGGCCTCCACCTGCCGCTCACTGCTCACTGCTCACTGCTCACTCCTCAGTAGACGCCTTCAACCACAGCGGTCTGCAGTTTTGAAAACGGCCGCACGTTGCGAACACCGTCCCATGGATAAAGCTCGCACGGTGGTTCTCGTTCAGCTTCGTCGCGTTCCAGAAATCGCGGCATGAAAAACTCTTTCGTTAATGTCGTCAGACGAACGCGACCGGTCTCGCCATACTCCACCACTCGATCGGGACGTTCGGGATTGACGACTTCAATCATTGCGCGCGGATGTGGCGGATAGTAGATGATGGCGTAGTTGTCTTCCTCGAGACGCGGCTTATGAACCGCCAGGCCCATCAGTGTATTGCCGTAGGTAGGCGCGAAGTATGCGCCTTCCAGCAATTCCTCGACCGCAAACCGGTGAAATTGCGGAGTCATCTCGGTGCCCCCGCAGAACACTCCGGTGATGCCCATCTTCTTGAGCGACACCCGTTCGCAAAGTGCCTCGAGCAGCTTTGGCGTCGTAAAGAGACAATGAATGTTGTCGTGCGCGCGCAGTTGGGTCAGACCCTGGTCGATCACATGCTGTTTATATTGCTCGGCCACGCGCGGCTCGCCCATTTTGATCAGCTTTATGACCCAGCGTGGATCAAGATCGACCATGAAACAGATACCGCCGCGATACTGGGCCAGGTGTTCGATGGCAAGTCGGAGACGTCGTGGGCCAGTCGGCCCCAGGGATAGCCAGTCGGCCCCGCGCGGAAAATACTCGTCAGGCAAAGTGTCGCTGAAAGCTTCGTAATCGAGACGGAAATCCCGGATATTGATTCGAGACTTGGGCACGCCCGTGCTGCCACCTGTTTCGAATGTATAAACCGGCTGATCGGCATAGCCTTTCGGCACCCATCGCCTTACGTCGCCTTCGCGCAACCATTCGTCTTCGAAGAACCCGAAGCGCGCGAGATCTTCATAACCTCGGATCTCAACACCAGGATCCCAACCGAGTTTGGCAGCGTATTCCAGCCAAAAAGGAGAGCCGGTTGCCGGGTCGAAGTGCCATTGCACGACTTCGCGAACCCAGGCATCCAGAGCTTCGCGCGCGTTGGTAATTTTTTCGGGCGCAGGTTCCGCGGCGGACATTGTTATCTCTAAGATTTTCTAAGATTAACTACGAGAGCTTAAACGAAAAGATACCAGAGGAAGTTTTCAAAACATAACTGGCGGCAATCAGGCTGGAAATATAGGCAGATAGACGGCGATGAAGTATGTAAGCAAACTGTTAGTCTGGGTGGGGGTTCAGGGCTGTTCCTCGCTCCGCCAGGGGCGAGATGTTTATAGAAACGGCGGCAAACCCAAGTTTCGCTTTATTCGAGCGACCGCCAGCTATAGACATTTCGGTCCTCTGGACCGAACCCTCCTCGTTACGGTCCGCGAAGACGGCGCGCCAATGGCGCTCGCACGAATCTGCGGCTATCTATTTAAAGGAAGTTGGGCGGAATACTAAGTGCGACTGATGCCGAATCGAAATCGGGGAATAAGATTGGTAGGCGCGTGGGGATTTGAACCCCAGACCCCTACCGTGTCAAGGCAGCGCTCTGCCAACTGAGCTACGCGCCTATTCGAATGTATTTAGGCGCAAGTTCAGTTATCGTGTCAACGCCGTCCCCAGCCACCTCGTGTAGCGCGTAATCGTTCTTGAGGCCGTAAACATTGACTTGAGCGGCTAGAGAAGTCACGTTCACGCTGCATAAACTGATTAAGTTTCAAGCGTAGTCTGCCAAAA
>JALZOO010000106.1 GCA_030913905.1 Acidobacteriota bacterium | reverse complement strand
TTAATCCGCGAAACGAAAACTAAGTTCAACTCCTTGCGAACGTCTTCCGGAATGTCTTCCACGTCCGCTTCGTTGCGCGAAGGCAGGATGACTCGTCGAATACCAGCCCGGTGGGCGGCCAGCACTTTCTCCTTGATGCCGCCTACCGGAAACACCAAACCTGACAACGTGATCTCGCCGGTCATTGAAGTATCCGGCCGTACCCGGCGTCCCGTGTAGAGCGAAGCCAACGCTGCAGTGATCGTAACTCCCGCGCTTGGTCCATCCTTGGGAATAGCTCCCGCAGGTACGTGCAGGTGTACGCCATACTCTTTGAACATCTCCGCGGTAATTCCAAACTCATTCGCATGCGACCAAAGATACGACTGCGCAGCCCGAGCCGACTCCTGCATAACTTCGCCAAGCTGACCTGTAATTGTCAGGCCTCGACCACCCGGCAACAGAGTTGCCTCAATGAACAGCACTTCGCCGCCCATTTCGGTCCAGGCCATTCCGGTCGCCACGCCGGCCGGCAACTCCTTGCGCGCTTGTTCCGGATAAAACCGCGGTGGGCCAAGATACTCGGGTACGTCTGCGGCGTCGACAGCTACAGTCTCCGCTTCGCCCTGGGCGATTTTCAGTGCCACCTTACGCGCTATGCGCCCGACATTTCGTTCCAATTGCCGCACGCCGGCTTCCCGGGTGTATCGCGTAGCAATCAATCCCACCGCGCTGTCGCTGATAGTTAGTTGTCCGGGTTTAAGTCCGTTTTCTTCAATCTGACGAGGAACCAGATAACGCTTGGCGATTTCCAACTTTTCGCGATCGCTGTAGCCGGCGAGTGAAATCACCTCCATGCGATCACGCAATGGCGGGGGAATCGGACCTAGCTGGTTGGCCGTAGCAATGAAAAAGACTCGCGAAAGATCGAACGGCAAATCGAGATAGTGATCGCGAAAAGTACTGTTCTGTTGCGGATCAAGAATCTCGAGTAAAGCAGAAGACGGGTCGCCGCGATAGTCGTTGCCGAGCTTGTCAATCTCATCGAGCATCATCACCGGATTGTTTACCCCGGCCCTGCGGATAGATTGAATTATTCGTCCCGGCATTGAGCCGATATAGGTGCGTCTATGTCCTCGAAGCTCCGCTTCGTCGCGCATGCCGCCCAGCGACATACGTTCAAACTGCCGGCCCATGGCACGTGCAATTGAACGACCCAGCGACGTCTTGCCCACTCCGGGCGGTCCAACAAAACAGAGAATGGGACTCTTACTGTTAGGACGCAGCTTGATTACCGCCAGAAATTCCAGGATGCGTTCCTTGACGTCTTCCAGACCATAATGGTCCTCATCAAGAATTTTTCGCGCCTCGTTTAGATCCAGTTTGTCTTCCGACGACTTTCGCCAGGGCAGTTCCAGGACGTATTCGAGGTACGTGCGAATCACATGGTAGTCAGGCGCCGCGGCGGGGAGTTTTTCCAGACGCTTGAGCTCGCGCTCCGCTTCCGTCCTGACTTCGTCCGGCAAATCTGCCGCCGCCAGCCGCTCCCGTAACATCTCCGCTTCGGCCCGCTCGCCACCTTCGTCTTCGCCCAGTTCTTTCTGGATGGCCTTCATCTGCTGGCGCAGAATGTAGTCGCGTTGCGACTTGTCCATCTCCGATTGAGCTTCCGTCGCGATCTTGGAACGTAACTGAATGATCTCCAGCTCGCGTGCCAGGTAGCTGTGGGCCAGGCGCAGCAGTTCGTCGGCGGTATTCGCCTCGAGCATTTTCTGCTCCTGGTCGACGCCCAGGTTCAGTATTGAACCGAGAAAGTAAGCGAGCCGCACCGGTTCGACCGAACCCATCATAGCGACGCGAACTTCCGGTGGAACCCCGGGCAGTAGCGCCAGCGCCTCCTGCACCATTGCCTGTACGTTCCGCTTGGTAGCTTCTACTTCCTCCGGATCGACGACTTTTACTTCAGGCAGGATTTGTACGACGGCGCGCAGATACGGATCTTCCTGTTTCCATTCAATAACTTTTATGCGCTCCGTACCCTGGGCAATGATGTGCATAGTTGCGTCGATACGCTCCATACGCTTGATCGTTGCGAGGGTGCCTACGTCATAGAGATGGGAGGGCTTGGCTTCTTGTGCGGACACACTGGCGTCGGCACGGACCGTAATGCAGCCGAGCAACTTTTCTTCGGTTGCCAGCGCTGCTTCGACGGCGGCCACCGAACGCGGTTTTCCTACAGCAAGTGGGACTACTGTTTCAGGGAAGAGGGTCGTGTTTTGTAAAGCTAGAACGGGAATTTCGAATTGTTGTGGCTGTGGTTCCGGCGCACTCGGGCTCGCTGGTTGTTCCGCCGGTGTTTGCTTGTCAGACGGGTTTGGTTGTTCTGAAGTTTCTGCCATGGCGATGAACGCGGCCGCCCCGGTTATTTGCAGTGCAAGTTAACGATTAGGAAACCGTCTCGATAGTCATGCGCTATCGAGGCCTCTTCAATCGAGCAGGGAAACTCAATCGCCTTCTCAAATCTGCTGTAGGTGATTTCCATTCGCTGATAGCTGAAGCCCGCTTTATACAACGTGTCCTTCCGGCAGCCGCGAATCACCAGGCTCGATTGATTAAGCTCGATCTCCAGGTCGTCCGCACAAATCCCAGCCAGGTCTACTTTCACCAGCCAGCCGTCTTCACTCCGGTAAACGT
>JALZOO010000099.1 GCA_030913905.1 Acidobacteriota bacterium | reverse complement strand
TTTGCTCTATCCAGCAGTAATGCTTCACCCGCACCGAGAGGATAGAACGCTACTCTCTTTGATTCTTCGAGCCGGAGCGTAGCAAGCTCCTTCATGGTCACGCTAATAATATTGTCGGCCACTGTTTCAAACGGCGTGAAATCCTTCAGAGCTCGAAAATCTTTACTTGGCTTAAATTTAGCCGCCGCTAATCTCGCTACGCGATACTCGGTGTACCGCGCAAGTCCTTCCTTCCACAACTGCAACGAAAGATATTTGTAGTCGTCCGGACTCAGCATCGTTTGCAACTGCTGGCGTGCTGCAAGGTAGGCTGCGAGCCTGGTTGAAAAGTCAGACCTGGTCTTCGCTTGCAAGGCTTCTACAAGTAATCGGCTCAGGGAAGAGAACTGCTGTCGCACTTCAGGCGAGTCGTAAGCGAAAGGATAATTGAGCATCCACATGCCTGTTTGGTCCCCGCGCGACAGGTTCAACGCTTCGGTTTCCGCGTACGAGTTCGGTTGCGAGTCTTGCAACTGATGGAAGTGTTCGTGCAACACGGTTACAACCCACGGCGTCGAGGTTTTCTTATCGGTGTTTTCGGCCTGCCCGATGACGATGGTTGAGATTCCCCCGACAGCAGGAAATGTGGCTAAAAGATTTGTGCCAAACTGACGCTTACGGAAATACACATCGCTCTTCAAAACCGGGTCATAACCAACAAGAGTAAAATCTTTAGACGCGCGAGGATGGCGGATTAGAAACTCGTGCTCAGGGGTTACGAGCAAGACAGCGAACGGCGCCTTGTTCCAATCTTTCCAAACGCGATCGCCTAAACTCTCGCCAAGTCTGAATGCTTCAGCCAGGCGGATGCGATCAATTTCACGCACGCTCGGTTTGTTCTGTGCCAACGCACCATGAGCATAAAGGAGGACAATGAAGATAAGAGCAAATTTAGTTTTCATTGGTCTTACTCACTTCATTGGTTTAGGGCTCGGAAAGGAATCGTAGAATCTCGCGCAAGAGCCGGTCGCCTTGGTCCGTCTCGAAAATAAATTGCGCGTGCGCGGAGCCTTCCAGGATTACCAACTCCTTTGGGCTGGGGGCTCTTTCGTATTGCTCACGGATTTTGGGTAATCGGGGGATTTTGTTGTCCCCACTGAAGTCGTCGCGGCTCAGGATGAACAGCTTCCGGCCCTTCATCTGCTCGGGCTTCTCAATCGGCGAGTGTGCCAGCAGTATCAGGCGATCTATTTCCCCCGGCCCAGCTTCGACCGAGGCTTCGGCGGCAGCCCCACCTCCGAAGCTTGCCCCAACTACCGAGACACTCTTTGCGCCGTTCTTACGGAGATACCGGATCGCTGCCAATACGTCGAAGCGCGCCCCATCGTCATCAGGTCGCGGCTGCGGTCCACCGCGTGACTTTCCGCGTCCACGGAAATCTATGGCTAGAACGCGGAACCCGGCCTTCACCAGTACCGGCGCCTGCTTCTCCCAACTCTCTTTATTGAATCGACCTCCGTGAGCGAGCACTACGCCGCGATCGCCTTTGCCATACAGGTTGGCGTAGACGAGCCCCCCATCCTGCGTCGGGAAGGAAACCAGGATCGGTGGCTTAGAAGCTTCGCCTCTTCCGCTTTCGCTTCCGAAAGCAAGAACTGAAACCGTGATTCCAAGGGTGACAGTAACGAGGAAGCTCTTCATTGATTGCAGCAGACGACTCAGACTTGCGTCCACTCATTTCAGATAGATGAATCTTCGCCAGGCGCTTTTGAATCCCGGCCGGCGGTCTTTATCTATGGTACCAAAGTTTGAACTCTAAACTGCTTGACCGTCCTGTGGTGGCGGCGACTGGCTTTGCACAAAAAGTATTGGCACGTGAGTCCGCGTTAGCGGACGACTGAAAATAGCCCAGCGATTTATCGCTGGGATTGCAAGAGTCCAGAACGAAGTCCGTGAGCGGACGGCTGAAAAGCATAGCGTTTCGCCCAGTATGATTCAGGCGTCCGCTTCACGGACTACAACCCCTTCCGCTCTTTATCCCAGCAGTGAACTGCTGGGCTACTATCATTCGTCCGCTTTGCGGACTGATAAAACCACTTTTTTGCAAAGCCGCGGCGGCTACTTTTTCAGCGCGCAGCGTAGCGCATCAGCTTGCATCGCGACATGATCGCGTCCGACGACCGCGAACACCTTCTTTCCCTCAAGTGTCGCTCGGGACAGAACGGTGTACATGTGCAGATCGCGATAGCCGCTGGACATTTGATTGACCTCGTTCGTAAAGACGCCGCCTGTATCAGCGGATGATTTCAGCGGGTCAAACCATTCCGAAGGCGCTTGCCACCATTGGGCCGGGTTCTTCCAGAAGCGCCTGTATGCAGCGTCCAATTCGTCAAGGTTCGTAATCGGTCCCGAAAGAAGCTTCATCTTCGATGCGCGTTCCAGCAACTGGGTCACAGCGGCGCGAAGTTCCGGCTCAGCCAATTTCCGGCGCTCTCGAAGTCGTGCGGTCTCACGCAAGACAAAGAAGAGTGTTACCTGCTCCGGACTAAATTTTTTCAAGAGGAAGTTCACTTCATCTTGCGGCGAGGGTTCCAGCGAAACGATCGGAATACCATCGCGCGCCGCGAGGAAACGGACGAAGCCGGATTCGCCAGTCTGTTTGATCGTTTCATCGCGTGTCGCAGCAATCGGGCGGTTCGGGCCTTCGTAAAAGGCGATTGTTGGTTTGGCTTTGTTCCATGCTTGTTCGATTTCAAGAAACTGCGAATCGGCAGGATCAACAGAATGACGGGCGCCGAAGTAGAAGAGTCCTTTGGACGAAGAGAGCAAGTCCAGCAAGAAAACAGGACTGCTGGCTTTGTTCTGTTCGGCATAAGAAATCAGTTTCTTTGAACACCGCTTAAGCGAATCAGCAGTCGCGTCTTTCTGCTGAGCGCCTATGGCTACGGGAACAACCAAAATCAATGCGACAAGTAAAAGTTTATTTATCATCTCGAACGCTCCACCGAAGCATTTAGAAAAGTCCATACGCTTCTCCGCATGTATTGGTTCCTTGGAGATTGAGGAAGATGCCTGGAGGACGTCACTCAAGGTCTTGGTAAAAAGTCAGCCCGTTCTGGTTGAGATCGAAAAAGGCAAACTCACAGGTGCCCCAGGGCGTGTCGCGGAGTGCGGTGTTCTGGTGGAAAACTCCTTTGGTCCGGAGTTCGTCGTGTAAAGCATCCACGTCAGCGACGAGGAACCGCAACATAGGTCTTTCGACCTGCGCCCACTCCCTGAGGTCGTGCCACTGAAGATGGAGTTCGACATGGTCGCGTCTCACGCCGGCATACTTCGGCGCACTCGCGTCTTGAAACGTCAGGGCGAAGCCGAGCTTGTCGACATAGAACTCGATAGCCGAGGCCACATCCTGGCAGGGAAGAACTGGACGAACCTCTCTAAACATGGATCACCTCACCGAGACTCATTGCCTACTAGCAGCCGCTTCAACTTCGTCAAGAATTTGTTGTAGCGCCGCTTTTGGAAAGTATCTGCCGTTCGCTACCACTGCGTTAATGCGTTTTGTGTTTTTAATATTCTCGAGCGGATTGGCATCAAGCAAAACAAGGTCGGCGAGTTTTCCTTTTTGAATCGTCCCCAATGAGGCCAGCTTGTTGAAGAACTCTGCCGGATTAAGAGTGGCGGCTTGTAATGCTATCGGAATACGGGTTCTGCCTGACTTGCCGATGCTAACGATGCGATTTCCTCGAATGACAACGGCCATGTCGGGCTTGGGCGGCGCGCCGGTCAGATCAATTACAGTCACCTGATCGAATACCAGTGATGAGGGTTGAATCGCACGATTAACTTGCGCCGCGAGCAGCGTGGGCAACAGGATTATCCATGCAAGCGCAAAGAATTTTTTCACACCGTCCTACACGTGTTGATCTACCAGAAGTGTGTTTCCATCCGGATAGGGAATCCTGAACGCTAGTTAAGGTTGAACCACCAGAACGTTGAATTGGGCGCCGGTCGAAATATCCCCGCCTGCGATTACCCACCTTCCGGCAGGACAAGTACCGAAAGTCGCAGCTCCGGTGTAGGTCAAATTCAAATTTGAATTGGGATTGGTGTTTGAGCGGTCGGCATTAATTCCGACTATACCTGTAACAAAGATCGACGCATTAGCGTTGCTATTTATTGATGCGTGTTCGATGAAACTAAAGTTGTTGAATAGCCCACAGGTGTTTGCAACGGTGCGCGTATGCCGGAACGTCACTATGTTTGAGCCCGACCCCGCTGGCCCCGGAGGTCCCACGGGTCCCTGTACTCCCGCTGGTCCTGGAGGGCCCGCTGTGTTCCAGCTGATGGAAGTCTCGTGGTTCTTACAATCGGCAGAAGTATTCACCCGGCGAAGGTTACCGTTGGTGTTGTTGTAGCAAGCCTGAATCGGATTCACGGGTGGCCCGGCATGCGCTGTGACGAGGGCAAACAGCGCCGTGCCACAAAGACAAAGAAGCAGGCAACTCATCGCCACGGGATTATTCATGAATCTCTTCATTGTAAACTCCTTTCAGGTCATTCCAAGTTATCGATTAGACAAACGCTGACCGCTCAATAGCCGCCTGGTGGACCCGGCCTTCTCGCATTTCTGTTCCTCTCTGTGACACCCTTCTCCCTATCAGTTGAGAGTGGGATCTCTGAATGCCTGCGTGTCTGCCACGCATGATACTCCTGTTTCGAGAGGCGGTGGGGTCAGTGCGGGGTTTACGTCGTTTTCCCGCGAGGTAATTCTTCGGTAGGTTTCAGAAGGTTATTTCATCCGTTGATTGATCCATGCGGTCACTAAATCAGGAAAGCCCGGCGACATACGCCACCACTCGAACGGTTGCCCAGCCTCCGGCTCGATATTGAACGAGTGTGATGCTCGCGGCAACACGACAATCGTGTAGTCGCGGTTCCTGGCTTTGCTTAGCGCGCGATCCAGGTTCAGGTAAGTTTGTGCGAGCGGCACATATAAATCGCGTTCGCCATAAATTAGGAGGACGGGAATGTTGACCTGCGACCAATAGTCAGCCGAATTGAAATCATAGATGCGCCGGTGAAACGCCCAAATCCAATGGTCTTTCGGTGGCATGTGGAGCATGGGAAACCATTTCTTCTCGCGGACCTTCTCCATCGCAGCATCGAATTGCTCCCAACCTTGCCCGGTGCGCATGACATTCACCCACATCTTGATGAATTCAGTTGCTTCGGCAAGTTCATCGCCCGCAATACCTTTAGCCCGAATTTGATTCGTGACGCTGTTTATGTCCGACTCATAAACCGGAACAGCACTGCCGGCGCCACTGATTATGAAAGCAACATCTCTTGATCGAGACGCTGCCAACGGAGCGATCATGCCGCCCTGACTGTGTCCATAGAGACCGATTTGCTTCGGATTGATTTCCTTACGACGTTGGAGGTAGTGAATTCCGGCAATCGCGTCTTCAGCCAAATCAGCGAAGTCTGAAAGTTTCCAATCACCGGTTGACTTGCCCACACCCCGCTTATCGTAAATGAGTGCCGCAATTCCGTAGCGAGTGAAATACTCGGCGAGAAACCGCGCGCCGTATCGGCCCTCTGGGCCGGCGCCGTTCATGAAAACAACCGCCGTATGAGGTTCTTTTGTTAATGGGAGCAGGAGGGTCCCGGAAAGCGTTACCTCTCCGTTTCGGAAGCTAACTTCTTCCTGCTTGAATGCAGGTGGCCTGGGGTCTACGCGTCTTAATGAGAATGTTCCTCTGGCATCACCCTCTCGAAATTGCCCGGCGATCGCGTCGCCAGTCAACTCGCCATCAAAGATTATGGTGGTGGCGTCACCAACCAACTCGAAATGAACTTTGGGCGCGGCATAACTGACATTCCTGAGCGGTATGCCGATGGCACGCTGAGTCGGAGAGTTGAAGCTCGCGGTGAGTGCTGTGGCTTCATTCGTGAAGTCAAAGCTGACCGGCAACTCCGCACCTTCTCGAACCATCACCCCTTCCCAG
>JALZOO010000098.1 GCA_030913905.1 Acidobacteriota bacterium | reverse complement strand
CTGCACGTCTCCGCGTATCATGAACTTTCGCCCAACCTTCATGATTTATGGCGTATCCCACTGCCCACTGCCCACTGCCCCGTCACAGGCACTTAAACACTTTCCCAACGGAGCCGCGCTTGAGAGTGTAGGTCCCGAGTTCCTCGTCCGTGTCTGTGATCTTCACAGTTAAAGTCATTGTGTCGCCATTGATTGACCCAGTGTAAACGGCAGGGTAGCTATGGACCGGCGCATCCTTTCGAACAGGCCCACCGCGCTCACGTCTGTGCGTGCCGCTCCAGTGAAATTTGCCGTCGGCATCAATCGCCAGCGGCCCATTGATAGTCCCGTTCGCGCAGTCATACTCGACCGCAGCGTTGCGTGCGTTCACTTCCAATTGGATATGCGTGCCGCCCCAGATGCCTCTCGCGACGCGCTGCATCTTGTTTGACTTGGCTGCGATTGAACCTGTAACGACCAAACTCATGGCGATCAGAACGGTATTTAGACTTCGATAAAACATCGCGTTTTTTCTCAACATTTGAAAGCGACGCTATTCTAACGAACAGCTTGTGGGAATGCACAACCTGTCGTTAGTTAAGTTGAAGTGAAGGCCGCGTGCAGGTTTTAATGTCTCAGTTGCGAAGTCCCCTCGTAAACCGCTTTGTCCTAAAAGTACATCGTTGGTTTGCACATTTATATAAACTTTCCCGTCACCACAAACCTCACCGCCTGGTACGCGACCGGTTTTGTTCTGGATTTGATCTTAGTGCTAATCCTCGTTTTCTACGCCTTCCGTACTTCGCTGGCCGGACAATCAGTTTTCAGCGGGAAGCTCCTGGAGGACTGAAGCTATCGGCGGCAGCGCCAAAGGCGCGAAATGTAATAGCCTGGCCCAACGGGCCAGGAAGCAAGCATCCCAAATTCTCATGAAGCGCTGAAGGCGTGCATGATATTTGAGCGTCCGCTGAAGCCTTGCGCAAAGGCGCTCACGTCACACGGTATCAGAACCGGGAGCGGCAGCGACCGGGTCTGCTTGGACAGAAGCCCGCGAGCGAAAGCGGCCAAGATTCAGTGCTCCCGATTAGAGGCCACCCGGTCGCTACCGCTCCCGGTTCTGATACCGCTGCGCGGACCAGTCCCTCTTCAGAACCCGATGATGCCCTCGTCCCAAAGCTTCTTGATCATGCGCAAGCTGTCGGCTTCGCGAAACGGGCAGATCGACAGGATCGATTGAATGTCCCACTCGCCATTGACGCGCGAAAGTACAAAGCCTTCCTGCGGCTCTATCTCCTTCTTCGCCAACTCAGCAGAGTGAATCACGATTGTAGGAACTCCAGTCGCCGGTATCTGCGCATACACTTGTTCGACAAACTTGTTTTCCGCCTCGAGCAGTAGAGTGTGGGCCGCCGTATTGTTGGGCTCGCGTCGTAGCACCGTCTGAATAATTGAGAGCGCCTTCTCCGCCTCGCCGCTTGTCATCTCTTCACGAGCGAGCAACAGTAGGTCGGCCGTCTCATCCGGCAGATTGGGTAACTGGGTGATTGGGTCGGCAATCTCGGGCAGCTCACCGGCAACATGGGCCAGGCCTTTCTGAACCAGGTCATAGAGTTGCGCATAGATCTCAAACGGCGACGCATGCATGCTGTAGCAAATCTCTGCTACTGACATGCGCTTCTCCAGGTAATAGAGAAGCAGGCGTGTCGTCTTCCCAATTCCCAGAGACGACGTCCAGCCGGCAGCCAACTCCATCACCGTCCGATCTGATGGAATCAACGTGCGGTAACGCGCCAGCTCGTCGGCGCGATAAACACCTTCCATGATCACCTTCGTCGGCTCGACGTTTACGCGCGTGAAATCTGCCGGAAGAGGATCCTCGACGCAAAACTCAAAGTGGCCTTCCTTCCAGATGAACAGATCGTAAATGATCTCGAGGGTGCGAATCTGCAACACTTCCCGCACGTCTGCCTCGGTAACGACTCCCTGGTCCACCAGGATTTGGCCGAGTCGTCTTGGTGGAGCAGATTTGCTCTTATCGGTCGGACTTTGGACCTTGGACTTTGGACCCTGGACTGGATCCGCGCTTCGTTGCTCACCCATCGCAGCTTGCAGTTGTGCCTCATCAATCTTTCCGTAATGAATGAGTACTTGTCCCAGATACTCTCTCGGATCATTAGTACTCGAGCCGATGATCGTGCCGTTCTCGAAATAGATACCTTTAACAACTTTTCCATGGCTGAATTTCAGCAGGCCAGTCTTCCGTCCAACTGCCAGAAACTGGAGCAGGTCGGAAACATTCATCATGCTGAGAGAACCGGTAAGTGGCATTAGCTAATCGCAGTGGGAACGACGGGGAGGTGTTCCCATATCTGACTGACATGGACAAAAGCGCAAGGCAAACAAGACCGGTGGCTTCGGTAGTATTTTGACTGGCATGATCGGGTAAATGCCTGCGCGGTCTACTGCACTATTCCTTTGCGAAGCCACGAGGAATCTGTCGGGAACTGAGAAGTTCGGGGCTGGTTCGGAAGTCGGACAATAACGGGAATGTTCACACCATCTAGGTTACATGCGATTTGAAGATCGATTCAAGCATTAGTTTTAAAGCGCAGTTGGACAGGCATTTCTGCCTGTTTAAGTCCTTCACGCTGCCGGGCGAATCCCTAAGGTCACTCATTTTGATGGAGAAGAATACGGAGCCCGACATGTCGGGGTAGCGACCAGGTCGGCCAGACATTGCCGTCTCCCCACTTTCGCTGTGGGCCTCCCGGCCAGCACGGCTTTGCCGCCTGATGTGCGGAAAGCCTCCGGCTTTCCGTCAAGCTTGCATTAAATGCTTGAGGCTACGCCTCGTCTTCATTTATCCCTAGACCAGAAGCGAAACGACCGTCGGACAAATACGGAACCGGGAGCGGTAACGACCGGGTCCTTCACCGACTGGAGACCGGGGCAGTGGCCCAACCGTCACGGAGGGCTCACCGGGCTTCGAGGCATATCCAAATTTACGATTCACGATTCACGATTCACGGTCCCCCAATTGTGTCTAATCTGTGAAATCTCCCTAACCCGCGGCCCATCCCCGTTCCTACGTGCTAATCTTCCCTTGTACCTGCCCCGTTATCTCACTGGCAACTGACATCCGACACCCGTCTTTCCGTGAGGTAACCATGACTTCAACTACAGCCACAGCGACTGCAAGAGCCACCGCAACCATCCTGATTATCGAGGACTATTCCGACACTCGCGAACTCCTTTCCACGCTGCTTCGCACCCGGGGCTACAACACCATCGAGGCAGAGGATGGGCTGGAAGGTTTATTGAAAGCGACCGGGATGTATCCGGATCTGATCATCATGGATCTGTCGTTGCCGGAGATGGACGGAGTGGAAGCCGCGCGCCGCATTCACTCACAGGCCAAGCTCTCGCACATCCCAATCTTCGTGGTAAGCGCTTACCTGACCAAGGACGTTAAGGACGACGCCCGCGCCGCCGGCTGCGTCGCAGTTTTTCAGAAACCGTTCGACGAGGTGGCCCTCCTGGAAAAAATCGCCATCACCCTGGCGCAGTAGGAAAGACGTTTAGTAGGACAGGCATTCCTGCCTGTCCATGTAGCGCAAACTTTAGTTTGCGTCCCGCCCGCGGCTCTGCCGCAGCACAGTGCGGAAAGGCTTCGCCTTTCCGTCAAGCTTCTAATTGTTCTTTGAGGCTACGCCTCAAATCTTCCCGACCGGTCAAACGATCCACTAATCACACGAATCAACACTAATCTTTCTTAGTGTATGTTCGTGTATTTCGTGGATCGTTTTGCTCTTAATCTGTGGAATCTGCGAAATCTGCGGATAGTGTTCTTCCAACCTCCCGACTCACCCCTCACATCTAAGATCAGCTAAAATATCCG
>JALZOO010000097.1 GCA_030913905.1 Acidobacteriota bacterium | reverse complement strand
CCTTTACGTGTTTCCGGTGGTCTTCGACCACCGGCTACTTTCTCTCAGCCCGTCGGGCTGAAATCGCGATCAGTAGTTCGGTGCTGCACGCGATAGATTGGTGGCGGGCGTCTTCGTGGCCACCTTGTGTGCTTTACGTTCTCCAGATGCGTCGCGTTGCCCGCTCGATGATTCCGGCATCCGACCTGAAGGCTGCCCTTCAGTTGTAGGAATCTCACCAGTCTCGATTAACTGTTTTAGTCGTTTAAGATTATGTTCGACCAACTGCCCCGGCTCCTGCCCAAACAGCTTCGCAAAGAGCGCAGCAGCTTTACCGCCCGGAGGGTTGTAGTTGAGTGTGACCCTCACATAGGCGGTACGACCACCAGGAGCTTCTTCGAAATGCACTGAGCCTGCGTTGGTGATGTCGGCGCCGGGAAGTGACCGCCAGGCGATTAGCTCGCCCTCTTTTTCGTTATAGATCTCAGCATCCCATTCAATCTTTTTGCCGCCTGGCCCGATCGCTACCCAATGCGAACGATTCCCATCAAGCTGGGTCACGGATTCAAGGTTCTCCATGAAACGCGGCAGGTTTTCCAGGTCGCGCCAGAAGTTGTAAAGATCACGTGGCGTGCTATTGATGGCTATAGTTTTCTCTACGTGAACATCGCGCGCAACTGCCGTGTCATCATCCGCATTGCCGGCGGTATTTATTCCCGCGACCCGATACAACTCACACTGTCCACTTGCGCCGCGATACAGAAGGCTTGCGCCCAGGAGCCCTAAAAGCACACCCGTTTTTGAGCGGGTCTTAATGGCGTATCCGATTAATGCCCCGCCACCGACGGCGCTGGCGATTCGTTCAATTTTCCCAACATTAGTTCCGTTGCCCTTTGTTTGTGCCGATTCCATCTCGGCGTCTCGATTCTCATCGAATGTAACTTCCCACGTGTCCATGATTTCTCCCCTTCGTTCGACCAAATTATTACAAACCTCGTACGAGTTTGCTGTGTGACAGTCGAATAGAACTGTAGTCTTCCGGTACAAGCGTTCGACTACATTGTCCTCTTCACCGTCGCTTCAGTGCGTCGCGATTAGCGACTTCAGCGATTTAGAATGCTTGTAGGAGAACCGAGCAAGGAGAGTGCCGCAAGATCGATGTAGGACTTTGTAAAACAAAAGCCCAGCACTTTGAGTGCTGGGCTCACTAGCAGCGAACGCTAATCGCTTAAACCATTCTCATTCCTCGTACGCACTCTCTAACATCCAGATATCCACGCTCACTTCTTCTGCATAGTGGACTATTGGTTCACCGGCAGGCTGAGTAATGCCTCCTGCCTGAAGAATGTCAGTGCTTAACTCAGTAAGGTCCGCTTTCTGCAGCCGCCAGGGTTCGTGATAGATGCGGGCGCGGTAAAGCTCGCCATCGTTCTCAGTAAAAAGGCAGTAGCGTTCCGTCAGGAAGAATTCCTTTGAGCCGGGTTGTGACTGCGGCAGCTTGTCGCCGATGGTCCATGAAGCGTGAAGCTCCGCGGATGGCTCGTCGTCGCGAGTGAGATCGTAGTCGATGGTGTCGCCGTTTTGTTCAAGCTCGATTTCGGCCTCGTAATAAGGCAGATGGAAAAATGTGCGCGCCGCAAAAACTGCCGCAGCGCTATTGGCGTCGAGTGAAAAGAACCATACTCCGGGCACGCCGTTAAGGTGCACGTAGGTTCGCACATTTAGCTCGTGCATTGAGCTTAGTCCAGGGACCGCCGGTAGGTAGGGAGGAAAAGCTCGAATGTCCCACATCGTAAATGGCGTAATACCAATCCACGCGCGGTCCCCAAAAGTGTCTATCTGCAACTCGGGTGGAACCAGCGGCCGCAACAGCGCCTCGTCGATGCGCCAATGCATGAAGAGCAGCTTGCCCCAATTTTGGTGCATGACCGGTTGACCCTCCGGCGGATGCCGAAGCGCCAGACGGTCCGCATCCAAGACCTTTGTTCGGATCATGTACGCAATGTCCTCTCGAAATTGATTGTCACCGTGTAACCGAAACTGTTGAACCCCTAATCAGACTTGTTGCCTTGCGGGTTTCTGCCTTTATATCCTGATTATGTGCTCCCTTGTCAGTTTCACCTGTAACCTGATTGGTCTGCGGTCCGCCTCGCTGTTCTTTAATATCGTTTCGCGGTGGTTGAGTTTCTCCGTACTCGAGTTTGCGTCCAGCTGGATTAGTTTGATTCGCATCCATTTTATTTGCCATCAAGTGTCCTCTCTAATAGCCCTACAGATCTGTTGCACGGTTGTTAACGTCCAGTTTCAACATAAATTGAGCAATAGCAGTGCGACCCCGGGTAGTCTCGCAAGTTTACCGTCCGTCTTCCACGCTGAAGAGTTATGGCAAAACTGCACTAAATTTGTGTTGGAATTCGGAAAAGTTGTGGGGGTGATCCAGGAAGATTTCGGGGATCAACTGCGAAAGACGAAACGGGATGAGGAACTTGTCGGAAGATTTCCACGACTCGTACGGAGAATCTGATCGTGCGCCCGCACCTCCTGAGGCGCAGAGCGCGCGACGGACTTATAGTCAGCGTCGCGCTATTTTTGCGTTCGATTCCGGTCGTTGGGATCCGTGAATCTCCGCTGCAACACTGGCGCCGATTGTCTCGAGGCAGTGTCCGTAGGCCCATTTGCGCCGGGAGGATTGACCACATAACTGTCGCGTGTGCGAACCGCTAAGTTGGGTTGATTCACTTTCAGTCGCACCTGGCGGCGTTGTCC